>JALZAK010000180.1 GCA_030948385.1 Actinomycetota bacterium | reverse complement strand
ATGCGGTCTTCCCGGCTGCCGCCTGGTCGAGGCGGAGCGTCGCTTCGTCGCCGTGCAGGAAGATCTGAGGGCAGCCGCCCCGGGCGCTTCGGTCAGTATCGGTCTGGCCGAAATTCGCCCAGACGAGGACCTTGACCACGTGATGGGTCGGGCGGATAGACAAATGTACGACCGACGAAAGCGACGATCACAGTCGCCGTCCACAGCCACCTAGGCCACGATGTCCCGAGACATCGCATGCGCGGTCGCGGGGACTTATGCCGGATGCCGTGCCGGTACCCGGGGCACCTGCCTCTCAGGCTGAGAAGCGTCCAAGGCGGGTGCGGACCTGCCTGGCAGGCCGACATGAGGGGTTGAGGATCTGGACCGAATCCAGACCGATGCTTGACTGGGTTCGACGGCGTGCTGGACCACTCCGAGAAATTCGCGTTGCACCTGTTCGAGGTCGATGGCGGTGCGAAGGCGTGCGCTAAAGGCCGCGATCGTCGCGTCGGTGTCGTAACGGGAGCGGTTGAAGCGGCGATCGACGGCCCGTTGGACTCGGCGACGCAACGGAGCGAAGAGGGCGGCAGCGGCAAGGGTCGAGCCGGCAACACCCAAAGGCGAGGACAGCGAGAGCGCTCTCGTGCTGACTGTTATCAGTGCGACATACACGCCGACGAGCAGACCCGTGACGATGGCGTAGGCCAGCGTTCGGCTGATCACGCGATCGATTTCGTACAGCCGGTATTTCAAGACGCCGATTCCGATGCTCACCGGCACAGCGATGATCCCGAAGAATCCGCCGGCTAGCACACGCAGGACTGGGTTTGTGGAGTTGCCGAAGAGCAGGGCAAGCGCAAAACCGGTGATCGCGATCGCACCGCCGCTGACCAGCCACTTCAACTGCTGGCGTCGCACTCGGGTCGACCTGCGGTAAGCGACGAGTTGCCGGATCACCCACGACAGGCTTATGCCCGCGAGGACGAGGAAGAGTAGCGGGCCGACCGCGTCTACAGCACCGCCCGACGATCCACTGAAGGTCAACAACTCACCCGATCCGTCGACCTGGACGTGCCGGTCAGTGAAGGCCGGGACATCCTTGATCGCGGTCCCGATCAGTAGGGTCACGCAGACGACGGAGTACACCCAGATCGTGGCGCGCCACCGCCGCGAGGGCAGCCGGCCGTCCGGGAAAAGCGCGATGGGTAGCGGGAGCAGTACCGGTAGCGCGATCCAGCACTGGGTCAAGGCCACCGCCAGTCGCGCCAATGGCAGACTGGGGTGACCCAACCGGAACGCTAGGACTGCATAGCTCCCGGCGTCGGCACCCAGCGTGTAGATCGTGGCGAGCGCGAGCATGATCCACCCGATTGGGTTGTTCGGCTGACGTCGAGCGATGAGCAGACCGACGAGGACAAACGGCGCCATCAGCGGGAACTGGGCCAGCCAGCCGTCGAACTGGTGCGCCATGAGCGATAGGGGCGCTCCGGCCGCCATCAGCAGAAGCGCTACCGCCCCCATCATCAAGGCGGTCTTGGGTGACACCCAGTTGCGCGGACCAACGGAGCTTTCCACGCTACGTCCCGACATCAACACCATCACCTCGCTCCACCGCAGCCAGCGGGGGCAGTCACGAATGTAAACCCGCGAGCGTCCCCACGCGTGGCTGATTGAGTGTTATCCGAAGGGTCAGTTCGAGTGCTTGTCGCCGCCGCCACGAGCTTGAGTGGGTGGCTGTAGCGGCCGCGGTGGCCGGCGAACTCGTCCCGCCAATGCGGCCCGCGGACGACTCTGGCGACATCCCCCGGCCTGTGACCTACCACGATGCCGACAAAAAATGCGCGGTGGCGGTGGGATTTGAACCCACGGAGGAGTTGCCTCCTCACACGCTTTCGAGGCGTGCTCCTTCGGCCGCTCGGACACGCCACCGCCGGTCAGCGTACCGGACGCTCCACGCTGCGCTGAGCGGCGAAAAAGGCGTTGAGCAGGGCGGCACACTCGTCGGCGCGTACGCCGGCAACCACCTCCGGCCGCCAATTCAGCCGGCGGTCCCGCACCACGTCCCACAACGACCCGACCGCGCCGGCCTTGGGGTCGGCCGCCCCGTACACGAGCCGGGCGACCCGGGCCTGTACGAGGGCGCCGGCACACATCGTGCACGGCTCCAGGGTGACGACCAGCGTGTGCCCGTCCAAGCGCCAACCGCCGGCCCGGCCGGCCAGGCTGGCCGCGGCGCGGAGGGCGCAGATCTCGGCGTGCGCGGTGGGGTCCCCCGTCGCCTCCCGGGCGTTGGCGGCACTGCTGACGAGGCGCCCGGCCGGGTCGAGTACGACCGCTCCGACCGGGACGTCACCGGTGGCTGCGGCCGCGCTGGCGGCGGCGATCGCGTGCCCCATCCACTCCTGGTAAGGCTGGTTCACCCCTCGCGGATCTCCTCGAGTTCGTCGAGGCAGCCGGCCTTGTCGGCCACGGCGGTGATCACGTCGGCTGGCAGCAGACCCTCATGCGCGCACAGCGCAAGCAAGGTGGCGGCCGGCGTGCCCAGGTCGGCGACGAGGTCGGAGTCGCCGGCCGGTACCACGTCGGTCGGCTCGGCCGGCTCGTCCTCCTCGACGGCCACATCGTCGCCGGCATGGAGCACCTCATCGACCGAGAACGGCACCGACACCGGCGGACCCACCTCATCGAGAAGCAGCTGCGCGATCCGCGACTCTTCGCCGGCGCGGCTGTCCGAGACGAACACCCGAGGGTCTTCGACACCATCCACCCGGACGATGGCGACGTACACGTCGTCCTCTTCGAGGAACAGCAGCGTGGTCTCGGCTTTGTCGTCATCGTCGACGTCGCGCAGGATGTCGGCGAGCGTGGCGAAGTCGTGGATCCCGTCGAGGTCGACCTCGGTAGCGGTCCAGCCGGAAGGGGTACGGGCGAGCGCCGCGGCGAAGTAAGGCACCGGACTCCTCCTGTCCTCAGCGGACCGCCGTGTCGACCGCCGCCTGGAAGGCGTCGGCGAAGCCGATCCGACGAGCCACGTCAAGCAGCATCTCGTCGGCGTACAGGTCGAGGTTGTCGAGGATCGCGCCGCAGTCCATCTCCGACAACCCCAGATCGGCAAAGATCCCCACGTCACCGGCCGGCCACACCTCATCGAGGTCGTCCTCTTCGGGCAGATCGGTGCCGAGGTGCTCGAGGACCTGCCGCGCGAGATCCCACTCGACTGCCGCGGTCACGTCGGAGAGCAGCAGCCGTACGTCCCCGGCCGGCGTCACCCGGACCGCGACGAAGAACTCATCGGCCACGTCGACCATGGCGAGCGCACCGCCTTCGGCCAGCTGCTGGCGGAGTGCGGCGATCAGCGCCTCCAGGTCGGCCTGCAGACCGTCGGGAAGGCGGTCCACCCGCCAGCCGGAGTCGTCGCGGACGACGAGGAGGACGAACCCATTGCCGCCGTCCGCACCCATTGCCGCCTCCGGGTCACCGCAGAGCCCTGGCTGCACCGTGCCCGCCAACCCCCGTCGGCATCCACACTGCGCCGAAATCATCTCGCCTCACCCGCAGCGGCGGCAATGTCGGAGCCGACCCGAATCGCAGTCTGCCGGCCGCGCAGGCGAGACTGTCCCCATGCGGGTCGCGCTGTTCATCACGTGCTTGCACGACACGCTGTTCCCGGCGACCGGCCAGGCCGTGGTCGCGCTGCTGGAGCGGCTGGGCCACCAGGTCGATTTCCCCGAGGCACAGACCTGCTGCGGCCAGATGCACATCAACACCGGCTACCAGCGCGATGCGTTGGGACTGGTCCGGCATTTTGTCGAGGTCTTCACGCCGTACGACGCGATCGTGTCCCCGTCGGCCTCCTGCGTCGGGTCGGTCCGCGAGCAGCACGCCATGGTGGCCCGCCGGTACGGGGAGGCGGTCCTGGCCGAGCAGGCGGAGGAGGTGGCGGCCAAGACCTACGAGCTCTCCGAACTGCTTGTCGACGTGCTCGGTGTCGATGACGTCGGGGCCTACTTCCCACACCGGGTGACCTACCACCCCACCTGCCACTCGCTGCGTGGCCTGCGGGTCGGGGACAAGCCGCTTCGGCTGCTGGGGCGGGTACGCGGCCTGGAGTTGATCGAGCTGCCGCGGGCGGCAGAGTGCTGCGGGTTCGGCGGCACTTTCGCGCTGAAGAACGCCGACGTGTCCACCGCGATGCTCGGTGACAAACTGCGCCACGTCGCCGACACCGGCGCCGAGGTGTGTACTGCTGCGGACAACTCCTGCCTGATGCATATCGGGGGTGGCCTGTCCCGGCTGCGCTCCGGGATGCGCACCATGCACCTTGCCGAGATCCTGGCCAGCACCGAGGAGGCGCCCGTTCGATGACGGCGACCTTCCTGGGGCTGCCTGCCGGCAGCGGCAACCTGCACTCCGCAACGCCGTTTCCCGAGGCTGCCCGGGCGGCATTGGGCGACACACAACAGCGCCGCAACCTCACCCGGGCAACGGCAACGATCCGGGCCAAGCGCGCGGCCGTGGTCGGCGAACTGCCCGACTGGGAGGAGCTGCGCGAGGCCGGCCGGGCTGTCAAGGAACGCACCCTGCGTCACCTGCCCGAGCTGCTGGAGCAGTTGGAGTCGGCGGTCACGGCAGCCGGGGGGCAGGTGCATTGGGCCGCCGACGCCGGCGAGGCCAACCGGATCGTGACCCGGCTGGTGCAGGCGGCCGGCGCCGACGAGGTGGTCAAGGTCAAGTCGATGGCCACCCAGGAGATCGGCCTGAACGAGGCGCTGGCCGAACACGGGATCACCGCGTACGAGACCGACCTGGCCGAGCTGATCGTGCAGTTGGGCCACGACACCCCCTCGCACATCCTGGTGCCGGCGATCCACAAGAACCGCGGCCAGATCCGTGACATCTTCCGGCGCGAAATGGCCGGCGTGGACCCGGCACTCTCCGACGAGCCGGCGGCGCTGGCCGAAGCGGCCCGGCTACACCTGCGGCGCAAGTTCTTGTCCGCGAAGGTCGCCGTCAGCGGCGCCAACTTCGCCATCGCCGAGACCGGCACGCTGGCGGTGGTCGAGTCGGAGGGCAACGGCCGGATGTGCCTCACCCTGCCGGAGACGCTGATCACGGTGATGGGCATCGAGAAGCTGCTGCCGAGCTGGACCGACCTCGAGGTGTTCCTGCAACTGCTCCCCCGCTCGTCGACCGGCGAGCGGATGAACCCGTACACCTCGATGTGGACCGGCGTGACCCCCGGCGACGGACCGCAGCAGGTCCATCTGGTGCTGCTCGACAACGGTCGCAGCCGGGTCCTCGCCGACCAGGTCGGCCGGCCGGCGCTGGCCTGCATCCGCTGCTCGGCCTGCCTCAACGTCTGCCCGGTGTATGAACGCGCCGGCGGCCACGCGTACGGCTCGATCTATCCCGGCCCGATCGGCGCCATCCTGTCCCCGCAGCTCACCGGGGTGGCGGCGAACAAGAGCCTGCCGTACGCCTCGTCGCTGTGCGGGGCCTGCGGTGAGGTGTGCCCGGTCAAGATCGACATCCCTGGCATCCTGGTGCACCTGCGGGCCGAGGTGGTGGCCGCGCAACGGGCCAACTCTCGGCTACCCACGCCGGAGGCGGTGGCGATGCAGGCTGCAGCGTGGGTGTTCGCCGACGCCCGCCGGCTCCGGCTCGCCCAGCGGACCGCCCGGCTGGGCAGCCGCCCACTGGCCCGCGGTCGGGGCCGGATCGCCACCTTGCCGCCGCCGTTCGCCGGCTGGACCACGGCGCGCGATGCGCCGGCGGTCCCGGCAGAGACCTTCCGGGCCTGGTGGAAGCGGACCCGCGGATGAGCTCCCGCGAGGAGATGCTCTCCCGGCTACGGATCGCGCTGCAGGACGTACCCGCCGGCGAAGGACTGTCCGATGTGGACATCCGACGGGACTACCGGCGCACCGCGCCGGCGGACATTGCCCTATTCGCCGAACGGGTCGGCGACTACCGGGCGACCGTGCACCGAGTGCCGGCCGAGGGACTTGCCATGGCCGTCGCGGCAGCCCTGCGGAGGCGGCCGGCGGCCCGAATCGTCGTTCCGCCGGGTGTTCCGCACGACTGGCTGTCCGAAGTGGACGCTGAGGTTGCCGCCGATCACAGCCCATTGACCAACGGCGAGCTGGACGCGGTTGACGGCGTGGTTACCGGCTGTGCGGTGGCGGTCGCGGAGACCGGAACCATCGTGCTCGACGGCGGATCCGCACAGGGGCGGCGCGCGATCACGTTGGTCCCGGACTATCACCTGTGCGTGGTACTCGCCGATCAGGTGGTGGGCTCGGTGCCCGAAGCGTTGGCCCGACTGGACCCGACCCGTCCGCTGACATTCATCAGCGGGCCATCGGCCACCAGCGACATCGAGCTGGACCGGGTCGAGGGGGTGCACGGGCCACGCACCCTGGAGGTCATCGTGGTCGAGCCGCCGGCCGGCTAGCGGTCGTTTGCAGCGGTTGTCGTCAGCACATGTTGACGACCCGCAACCGTCAGCATATGCTGACACCATGAAAAGCACTGCAGAATTGACGGCCGGCGCGGCCAGCCGCAACCCCGACGTGGGACTGCGTGCGGCGGCGGCCCTGGGCGCGCTCGCCGAGGAACTCGAGACGCTGCAGGTGGCAAATGCCAGGGCGCTGGGTTGGTCCTGGCAGGACATTGCCGAGCGACTCGGCGTCAGCAAGCAGACCGTGCATCGCAAGCACTCCAAGCGCACCCGGAGGCGGTGATGTTCGAGCGCTTCAGCTCCGACGCCCGCGCCTTGGTGGTCGACGCCCAGAACCAGGCTCGCCGGCGGGGCGCCCGGCACATCGGCTGCGAGCACCTGCTGCTCGCCGCGTGCTCGGCGGAGGGGTTGACCGGCGAGACCCTGCGCGGTCTGGGGATCAGTCCAGGATCGATCGACGCGGCGACTGCTCGCCGGACCGCCGGCCGAGTGTTCGCCGGCATCGATCCGGATGCGCTCGCCGCAATCGGGATCGACCTCGACCAGGTCCGGGCCACCGTGGTGGCCGGCTTGGGCCCCGTTGCCGATGGTGCCGAGGCACCACGCTGTGGGCGCCGTCGATGGGGGCGCCGGCGCCGGGCGGACCGGCCTATCAGCGGACACATCCCGTTCCACCCGCTGGGCAAGAAGTGCCTGGAGCTGGCACTGCGCGAGTCACTCGCAGCGGGCGACCGGGACGTACGGTCGGAGCACGTCGTCCTGGGTCTGGTCCGGGTTGACGAAGGCGAGATCGCGAAGCTGCTCGCAGGCCTCGGCCTGACCGGCGCACAGGTGCGCACCGCGATCCTGGACCGGCACCGCCGCGCCGGCTGATCCCCCCCGGCTACCCCTCGCCCCCGCTACCCCTCGCCCCCGCTACCCCGCTCCCGCGCTCCCGCTACCCCGCCCCCGCTACCCCGCGATCAAGGAGAGATGGTCGCTAGTTGATCTCCAGAGGCGACCATTCGTCCTTGATCGCGCTGCGGGGAGGGTGGCAGGGAGGGCTCAGAGCCGCAGCAGCATCCGGGTGTTGCCGAGGGTGTTCGGCTTGACCCGGTCCAGCTCGAGGAACTCCGCCACGCCTTCGTCGTAGGACTGCAGCAGCTGTTCGTACACCTCGTGCGGCACCGGCGCCCCCTCGATCGTCGCGAAGCCGTGCGCTGCAAAGAAGTCCACCTCGAAGGTCAACACGAACACCCGCTCGACCCCCACCTCGCGCGCGGTGCTCAGCAGCCGGTCCAGGATCCGGTGGCCCACTCCCCGCCGGCGGTAGGCCGGGTCCACCGCGACCGTGCGGACCTCGGCCAGGTCTTCCCAGAGCACATGCAGCGCGCCGCAGCCCACCACCTGACCGTCCACATCGGCCACCCAGAACTCCTGTACGTCCTCGTACAGGGTCACCGTCGCCTTGCCGAGCAGGATGCGGTCGCGGGCATACGCGTCGACCAAGCGCCGGATGGCGGCGACGTCCGCGGTACGCGGCCGGCGCATGGTGACGCTCACGCCGACCGGCCGGCCATCGAGCGGACCAGCTCCAACACGTCGTCCAGCACGCCCCGCACCACCCGGTACCTGGCCAGGCTGATCAGCCGGACCACCAGCGGGACGGTGCGATCGATCAGCTCGTAGGTCTTGGCCGTGCCGGGCGAGCGATCGTGCACCCAGTAGAGAACGACTCCCATCTGGTAGAGCCACAGCAACCCAGGCAACTCCGCGCGCAGGGCCGGCGGAATCTTCGCGTCGGAGCCATCGACCACCTCCCGGAAGAGTTCGGTGACCCGCTCGCGGGCCGGCACCGACTCGGCGCTCAGGGGGGACAACGGGCTGCGCGGGTCGGCCGCGGTCTTGAAGAAGACGCCGGCAAAATCGTGATACCGCTCGTTGACCTGCACCCAGTGGCGGAGCACCCCGCGCAACCGGCCGGCGAGATCGCGCTCGCGCTCGAGCAGCAGGCGAGACGCTGCGACGTGACGGTCTGCGTTGGCGTCGTAGAACGCCTGGATCAGGTGCTCTTTGGAGTCGAAGTAGTAGTAGGCGTTGCCGACCGAGACACCGGCCTGGCCGGCGATGGCCCGCATCGTGGTGCGCTCGTAACCCTGCTCCTCGAACAGTCGCAGGGCGGTGTCCAGGATCAGCGCCCGGGTGTGCTCGCCGCGGGTCGCCGGCTCAGCCATGAAGCGAGCCTAGCCAGGCGCGATTGGCGCTGACGGTGCCGAAGACGGCCCGGGCCAGCGGCAGCATCGCCGGCGTGGCGAGCCGCTCCGCCGCCAGCCGGTGATCGGCCAAGGCCCACAGGCACACGACCCAGGCCCGTTCGGCCCGCCAGACCTCGCCGGCCTCGCCCACCACGGTGAGATCGCGCAACGTCGCCTGATGGTCCAGCGTCGGGTAGCGCCGGCGCGCCTCGGCCGAGGCGGCCGC
>JALZAK010000157.1 GCA_030948385.1 Actinomycetota bacterium | reverse complement strand
TCTCCCGTGGCGACATGATCTGCCGGCCGCACAACAGCCCCACCGTCAGCCAGGACATCGAGGCGACGGTGTGCTGGATGGCCGACCAGCCGCTGCGCCCGGGAGCCACGTACATTCTCAAGCACACGACCCGCACCGCCCGGGCGCTGGTCCGCGGCTTGCAGTACCGGCTGGACGTGAACACGCTGCACCGCGACGAACAGGCGGGGCAGCTGGGGCTGAACGAGATCGGCCGGGTGACGCTGAGGGCAACCCAGCCGCTCTTCTGCGACGAATATCGGCGCAATCGCAGCACCGGCGGGTTCATCCTCGTCGACGAGGGCACGAATCGCACCGTGGGCGCCGGCATGGTGATCGAAGCCCGCTGACCTTACGGCGGCCAAACCGCCGGCCGGATAGCCTCAAGCGACTGGATCAGGGCCGGTACTTGGCATGAGAGGGGGGGAGCGGTTGACCGGGATACCGGATGGTACGGAGCGCATCGGAACGACGCCCGGCCCAACCGCTGCCGACCACGCCGTGGTGGGGGCCGCGGTGGACGAGCCGGCGGCTCCGCCGCCCGCTGTGGATGCGCCTGGGCGCCCACCGCGGAGCCCCCTACCGCTGCTCATCGGCGCCGCCATTCTGGCCGGGCTGCTGGTGGTGGCGGCTCTGGTTCTGGTGCGCACGGTCGGCCACCGCACCGGACCGCCGGTCGCCCACTCCCACCCGCCGAGTGCAGTCAAGCTCGGGCCGCCGGCGATACCAGCCCAGGGTGCCTATCTCGGCGCCTGGTCGAAGCCGGCGAAATTCAGCGACGACGGCCGCCGGCAGGCCATCGCCACGCTAGAGCGCGGCATCGGCCGCAAGCTCGACATCGTGCACACCTACCACGTGTGGGATGACCCCTTCCCGAGCACCAGTGACCTGGACTTCCTCCATCGCGGTTACCTGCTGCAGTTGTCGTGGGCGGGCACCCAACTCGCTTCGATCAACTCCGGGCAGTTCGACGCGATGATCCACCAGCGAGCCAAGGCGGTCCGGGCGGCCGGCAAGCCGCTGTTCATGGAGTGGCGCTGGGAGATGGACCGGCCGAACCTCGCCAGCCTCGGCACCGCGGCCGAGTACGTGGCAGCCTGGCGCCACATCAAGACGATCTTCGACCAGGAGGGCGCCACGAACGCCGCCTGGGTGTGGTGCCCAACCGCGGATGGCTTTGCCGATGGTCGTGCGAAGGCGTTCTACCCGGGGGACAAGTGGGTCGACTGGACCTGCGTCGACGCCTACCCGGGGCCGACCTGGCGGCCGATGTCGGACCTGCTCGCACCCTTCCTCAGCTGGGCGCGGGCGCACCGCAAGCCGATCATGATCGGCGAGTACGGCGTCGCGCGGGACCGCACCCCGCAGGCCCGGGCTGCCTACCTGACGGCGGCTGAGGCGACTTTCCGCGGCCACCCCGAGATCAAGGCCGTCAGCTACTTCGACTCCAACCCGGCCGGCCACACCTCCCGCCGGCAGTACTCCGTCGACGACGACCCGGTCGCACTGCGGGCCCTTGCACAACAGGCGGCGAGTACCTACTTCAACCCGCAGAGGTTGCGGGTTGGCTGAGCGCCCGGTTCGGGTGCTCTTTCTGGGTGGGCTCGGCCGGAGCGGGACGACGCTGATCGAGCGAGTGCTGGGCGAGTTGCCGGGCGCCGTCGCGCTCGGCGAGGTGGTGCACCTGTGGGAACGCAGCCTGTTGCGCGACGAACTCTGCGGCTGCGGAAACCCCTTCAGCGAATGTCCATTCTGGACGCAGGTGGGCGCGCTCGGCTTCAACGGTTGGGACAGGGTGGACCGGGCACGCGTTTCGTGGCTGCGTGAACGGGTGGACCGGACCCGATTCATCCCGCGGCTGGCCCGGCGCACCCGATCGGCCGCAGACACGGCCCTGCTGACCGAATACCTCGGCTATTACCTGACGGTGTACGCGGCGGCCGCACGTGTCTCGGGCGCGGGCGTGGTGATCGACTCGAGCAAGCACCCATCGCTGGCGTTCTGCCTGCGGGCCGCCGGGCTCGACCTGCGGGTGCTGCATTGCGTGCGGGACAGCAGGGCGGTCGCCTACTCCTGGACCCGTGAGGTGCCCCGGCCGGAGGCTGTCGTGGACGCCGAACTGATGACTCGTTACGCGCCGGCCAAGGCGGCGCTGCTGTGGAACAGCCACAATGCCGCCTTCGGCCTGCTGCGCCGGCTGGGCGCGCCGACACTGCGGGTGCGCTACGAGGACTTCGCCGCTGCGCCCGAGCAGACCACCCGGGCCATCGCTGCCTTCGCCGGCCTGCCGGTCGCCGACGGCGAGCTGAGTTTTCTCAGCCAGGGCCAGGCAGTGCTCTCGCCGGGGCACACCACGTCGGGCAACCCGATGCGCTTCCGTACCGGCATCGTCGCGATCCAACCGGACCAGGCCTGGCGCCACGGGCTACCGGCAGCTCAGCGCCGGGCCGTCACGGCGCTCACCCTGCCCCTGCTCACCCGCTACCGCTACCTGCCGGCCGGCGCCGGAGACCACACCTGAGCCCGCAGTTGCCCGGGGTCGGGGTGGTCATCCCGACCCGGGACCGGCCTCAGCTCCTGCGCGGCGCGATCGACGCGGTGATCGCACAGGACTACGGCGGCCCGGTACGGGTGGTCGTCGTCTACGACGGGACTGATCCAGAGCCCGGCCTGGCCCGCTCGCTGCCCGGTCGCGGCGTCGAGGTGGTCGTCAACTCGCGGGCGGCCGGGCTGGCCGGTGCGCGCAACTGCGGCATCGACCGCCTGGACACACCGCTGGTCGCCTTCTGCGACGACGACGACGAGTGGCTGCCGGGCAAGCTGGCCGCCCAGGTCGAGGCGCTGCGGACGCGGCCGACGGCGCAGTTCTGCTCGTGCAGCATCCTGGTCGAGTTCGACGGCAAGCGCAGCGCCCGGCTGGCCCACTGTGAGACCGTCAGGCACGAGGACCTGCTGCGATCGCGGATGGCGATGCTGCACTCCTCGACCTTCCTGATCCGCCGGGACGCCCTGGTCACCGACATCGGGCTGGTCGACGAGGCCATCCCCGGCGGGCAGAACGAGGACTGGGACCTGCTGCTCCGCGCGTCGGCCCGGCAATCGATCGTGCACGTCGACCGGCCGCTGGTCCTGGTCCGCTGGGGGCGCACGTCGTTCTTCTCCCGGCAGTGGGAGACCAAGATCGCCTCGCTCAAGTGGATGCTCCGTCGGCACCCCGATATCGCCGGCCATCCGGTCGGCGCGGCCCGGGTGTACGGCCAGCTGGCTTTCGCCTACGCCTGCCTCGGCGACCGGCGGGCGGCCCGGCGTTGGGCCCGGCGGAGCCTGCGCCGGCGGGCCCGGGAGTGGCGCGCCGGGGTGGCGCTGCTGGTGTCCACCGGCGCAGTCTCGGGCGACACGGTGCTGCGGCTACTACACAGGTACGGCCGGGGGGTCTGAGCCGTAGAAGCGTTGTGCGACCTCGGCCGTGACGTCCTCGATGCGCGACACCTCGTCCGGGCTCAACAGCTGCCGGTAGGAGGTCAGCGACTGGCGGCTGTCCATCGGCCGGTAGCCGGTGCGGGACAGCCCGCCGCGCCAGTTCCAGCCGAACACCCGAGCGGAGTCCGCTGCCGTGGTGGTGGTCACCACATGCGCCTCGACCCGGCCGGTCCACGTCAAGCCGAGCCGTGCGTAGAGCTCGCGGAACCCGGTCACCGGATCGGCGGCCAGGTCCTCGTACCGCACGATGCTCACCGCCGGCAGCCGGTCGGGCAGGCCCGCAACGTGGTCGTACATCGCGTTCCACAGCAACGCGATCCGGGCGATCCAGTCCGGCGACTCGCGCAGTGCGCGCAGCTCGCCGGCATAGCGGCCCAGGACATCGCGCACCAGCAGGGGTTGATCGAGCAGATCGTCGAAGCGCACCTGCCAGCCCAGCTTGCGCCAGCTGCCCGCGACGGCCGCCGGCCGGCGCACCAGCACGACGGCCTCGCAACCCATCCGCTCCACCAGCCACGGCACCGACACCAGGGCCCACGGATCATCGAGCATCGCTCGCCGGCCGCGCAGGCGACCAACGGTGAACGACCTGCTGTACTTGGCCATCCGGGCCAGGTCGTAGAGGCCGCGGTTGCGATGCAACTCGGCGAGCGGCCGGTAGCGCAGCCGCAGCGTGTCGCGGAACGCCGGCAGCCACGGCCGCTCATTCTCGGCGCAGATGTACTGGTAGCGGTGGGTCACTTCGGCGTCGAGCACGCCGGGGGACAGCCCGGGCGGATGCTGCGGATTCAGCGGCTCGTTCACGTACACGACCTCACCGCTGGCTTCGAGCATCTTGCCGACCCA
>JALZAK010000142.1 GCA_030948385.1 Actinomycetota bacterium | reverse complement strand
TCCCGTCTGGTCGGTGCGCCTCCTGGTTACGTCGGCTATGACGAGGGCGGCCAGTTGACCGAGAAGGTCCGGCGCAAGCCGTTCTCAGTGGTGCTCTTCGACGAGATCGAGAAGGCCCATCCGGACGTGTTCAATACGCTGCTGCAAATCCTGGAGGACGGTCGGCTAACCGATGGGCAGGGCCGCGTGGTCGACTTCAAGAACACCGTGCTCATCCTTACGTCGAATCTTGGGACCCGCGACATCGCAAAGGCCGTGTCACTGGGATTCCAGGGCGCGCACGATACGCAGAGCAACTATGAGCGAATGAAGCAGCGGGTCACCGACGAGCTCAAGAAGCACTTCCGCCCCGAGTTCCTCAACCGGATCGACGACGTCATCGTGTTCCACCAGCTCTCCGAGGAGGAGATCGTCAGCATCGTCGATCTCATGGTGGCCAGGGTCGACGTTCAGATGCGCAACAAGGACATGGGTCTGGAGTTGACCGAGTCGGCCAAGAGGTTGCTGGCCCACAAGGGCTACGACCCGGTACTCGGCGCTCGCCCGCTGCGGCGGACCATCCAGCGCGACATCGAGGACGCCCTGTCGGAGAAAATCCTCTTCGGTGAGCTGCAGCCTGGACAGATCGTGCTGGTCGATACCGATGGCGAGGGGGATGCGGCGTACTTCACCTTCCGTGGTGAGGCGAAGCCGCCGATGATCACCGTGCCCGACGCCCCGCCGGTCGACCTCGCCGGCGGCGCGGCCTAGCCGGCGAGTTCCAGCAGCCGGGTGACGGTGTTCCAGTTCCGCGAGGTGGCCGTGACACCAAGCTGCTTCTCCCAGAACGAGTTCGACATCTTGGACTGATGCACGCCGTTCGGGTACCACAGGTACAGCTCACGCCGGCCGGCCCGGAACTGTTCCGGGGCGAAGGTGTCGGGATCGACGGCGCTCACTTTGGCGCGGTCGGCCGGCGCGGACAGAAACGTGACGAGGTACCTGGCACCGTCCGTGGCCACGTCGGGCAGCGGATTGCCGGCGACGACCTCGGCCAGATCCGCACCACTGCGGACCAGCACCTTGACCTGCATCCCGAGGTCTCCGGCAATCGCCTTCTCGATCGCGCCGGCAATCTTGTCGGAACTGTTCGCTCTTGTCGTCAGCAGCGCGTTGCCGCTCTGCAGATGGGTCGTGACATCGGAGTAACCCAGGCCAGCGAGCAACTGGCGCAGGTCGCCCATCGCCAACCGCTGGCGCGTACCAACGTTGATGCCGCGAAGTAAGGCGACGTACCTGGGCAGGGCTCCTCCTCGGCGCCGGCGGCCGGTCCAGACTGCCAGGTCCGATTTCCGCCAGCCAGGTGGACGGCGAGCAGGCAACATCGTAATCATGTCAGTCGCAACACAATCTGCCGTGTTCCAGGTCAGCGCGGTGCCACCGGCCGAGCTGCGCCGCATCCGCGCCCAGCAGCATGACGACCATGGCAACCCGCTCATCGGCGTGGTCGATGAGGTCGGTGGCGCGCCGCTCCGCTGCTGCCTGCGCGACTCGCACCCCGGTGAGCGGATCGCATTGATCGCGTACTCGCCGGCTTCCCGGCCCGGACCCTACGCAGCGGTCGGCCCGATCTACATCCACGAGCAGGCGTGCGCCGGCTACCCCGATCAGAGCCGCTATCCCGAGGCGTTCCGGGGCCGCGCCCAGGTGTTTCGGGCCCACCGCGCGGACGGCACCATCGCCGGCGGCGAGGTCCTTCACCCCGGCGACAGTCCCGAAGAGCTCGCGGCGCGGCTCTTGGCCGACCCCGAGATCGATCTCGTGCATGCGCGCAACGTCGTCTACGGCTGCTTCATGTTCGAGATCCGGTAGCCGGGGAGCGCGAACTCGCCACCGGGGAGCCGCTCGACCAGCCGGTCGCTTTGCAGGGAGGCCAGCGCGCGGGCGCGCTGGCGGGGATCCGGCCAGGCCGCGTCCAGATCGGCGCCGCGCACCGGATCGGGCGTGGCCCGCAACACGGCCAGCAGCCGACCTCGGGCCTGCCGGTCGGTACCGGAGTAAGGCTGGCTGGGGCGCGCCGGCCCGGCCGGGTAGCCGGCGCGACGCCAGGCGCAGCAAGCAGCGACCGGGCATTGGCGGCACAGCGGAGTCCGCGCCGTGCAGACGAGCGCGCCGAGCTCCATCATCGCGGCAGCGAATCGAACTGCCTGCGCCGGATCGGCGGGGACGAGCGGGCCGACGAGTGCCTGATCGCCCGACGGCGGGGGCTGGTCGTCCGCGCCACGCACCAGCCGGTTAGCTACCCGGCGGACGTTGACGTCGACAACGGCGTGCCGCCGACCGTGGGCGAACGTCGCGACCGCTCGGGCGGTGTACGGCCCGACACCCGGCAGCCCGAGCAACTTCTCGATTTCGGCGGGAACATGTCCCGAATGGTGCTGCACGATCGCGACGGCACACTCGTGCAACCGCAATGCTCGGCGCGGGTAACCCAGTCGCCCCCACATTCGTACCGCCTCGCCGGCCGGTTCCGCGGCCAGCGCGGCGGGCGTCGGCCAGCGCTGCAGCCAGGCCGTGTACGCCGGCACGACGCGGTGCACCGGCGTCTGCTGCAGCATCACCTCGCTGACCAGCACGGCCCACGGGTCCACACCCGGCTGCCGCCAGGGAAGCTCGCGGGCGGCGCCGGCATACCACTGCATCACGGCTGCGGCGGCGTGCACGTTGCCGATGCTCGCACGGCGCGCCGTCGCCGATGCCGCCCCGCGCGGAGTTACCGTCGCCGGTGTGCGGACAACCGTGGGCCCGCTGGCTCCGGAGGTCTACTGGCGTCGCCGGTTGGCCATCCTCGGCGTGCTCATCGTCGCGGTGTTCGCCGTCCGTGCCTTTGCCATGAGCGACACCTCACGCGCCGGCCGGACCAATACGCACCCGCGCACAGCGGCGGCGGGCCCGCAGGCTGGCACGAGTGCGCATCCATGGTTGCCGCATCTGACCGCGTCGGCGTCGCCGTCGCCGCACCGCAGCTCGCCGGCGCCGGCACCCATCGCCGGCGGCGGTAAGGCCCGCGTGGCCGGTTCGGCGCCGGCGATCTTGTCGTGTGCCGACAGCGACCTGAGCGTGACGGCAACAACGGATGCCCGCACGTACCGGGTGGGTGCCAAGCCGAAGCTGACCATGACCGTGCGCAATACCAGCGACCGTGCTTGCCGGCGCGACCTCGGTGCGGCAGCCCGTGAGCTGATCATCACCTCGGGGACGGCGCACACGTGGTCCAGCGCGGACTGTCAGGCCGCGATCGGGGCCGCCGACCTGACCCTGCTGCCCGCGGGTGCGCTGCGGACGTTCTCCGTCCAATGGTCCGGCCAGCGCTCTCTGCCGGGCTGCGCCGGCGCGCGGTCGGTGGCCACGGCCGGGACCTACCGGCTGCAGGCCCGGCTCGGCACGCTACGCAGTGCCACCCGGGTCTTCCACTTGATCTGACCGGGCCGGTCGCTCACACGTACCGTTCCAGGATCGACGACTCCGCCAGCCTGGACAGGCCCTCGCGGACGCTACGGGCCCGGGTCTCGCCGACACCCTCCACCGCCTGCAGGTCGTCGACCGTGGCCGCGAGCAGCTTCTGCAAGCCGCCGAAGTGCTCCACCAACCGGTCGATGACCGTACCCGGCAGGCGGGGAACCTTGGCAAGCAGGCGATACCCGCGCGGGCTGACCGCTGCGTCGAGCGCCTCGGTCGTGCCGGGAAAACCGATCGACCGAGCCACCAGTGACAGGTCGAGCAGGTCGGTCGCGGAGAGCGCCTCGAGGTCGATCAGCGACTCGTCAACCGAGCGGTGCCGGCGACCCGAGCCGCTGGGCACGTAGTCGCGGACCACCAGGACACGTTCCTCGCCGACGCCGCCCATCAACTCCTCGAGTTGCAAGGCGAGCAGCCGGCCGTCCGTGCCGAGCTCGATGACATAGCCCTCGAGCTCGTCGGCAATGCGTCGCACCATCTCCAGGCGTTGGCTCACGCTCATCGCGTCGCGCACGGTGACCAGGTCTTCGATCTCCAGCGCGGACAGGGTGCCGGCGACCTCGTCGAGCCGGAGCTTGTAGCGCTCGAGGGTGGCAAGAGCCTGGTTGGCCCGGGACAGAACCGCGCTGGAGCCCTCGAGTACGTAGCGCTGCCCGGTGACGTACAGGGCAATAATCCGCATCGACTGGCTGACCGAGATCACCGGATAGCCGGTCTGGATCGCGACTCGCTCGGCGGTCCGGTGCCGGGTGCCGGACTCCTCGGTGGGAATGGCCGGGTCCGGCACCAGATGCACGGCGGCCCGCATGATCCGCGCGCCGTCCGTCGACAGCACGATGCCACCGTCCATCTTGGCCAGCTCGCGCAGCCGGGTCGCAGAGAAGTCCACGTCGAGCGGGAAGCCGCCCGAGCACAGCTCGTCGACGTCGTCGTCGTAGCCGAGGACGATCAGCGCGCCGGTGTTGCCGCGCAGGATGCGCTCGAGCCCGTCGCGCAGCGCGGTGCCTGGCGCCACCAGGGCCAGCGTGGGCCGGACCGGGTCGTCGCGGTCGGTCGGCACGCGCGTCCCCTCTCTGCACTGCGGTCAGCCGGAGTGTACTGGCGCCGCGCGCAGCCGAGGCCGGGCCGGCGGCCGCAGCGCCACCAGGGCGGCAGCCAGGTTGCCGACCTCGGTGACGTCAGCCTCGAGTGGGTACGGGCCGGAGCCGATCGGCACCAGGGCCCGGTCGAAGCCGAGCCGCAGCGCTTCGGCTACCCGCCGGCCGACGCCGGCAACCGGCCGCACATCACCGGCCAGCCCGACCTCGCCGATCACCGCCAGCCGCGCCGGCACGACGAAGTCACCGGCCGCCGAAGCGACGGCCAGAGCCAGGGCCAGATCGGCCGCCGGGTCGGTCACCCGGACCCCGCCGACCGTGGCGGTGAATACGTCCTTGCTGCCCAGCTGCACCTGGCCGTGCCGCTCGACCACGGCCAGCACCATCGCCATCCGGGCCGTGTCGAGGCCGCTCACCGCGCGGCGCGGAGTGACCAGCGCGGAGTGGCTGACCAGTGCCTGCACCTCGGTGACCAGCGGGCGCCGGCCATCGACGGTAACGGTCACGCAAGTGCCGGGCACGGCGATCTCACGCCGGGACAGGAACAGCCCGGACGGGTCGGCCAAGCCGCGGATCCCGCTGTCGTGCAACTCGAAGCAGCCGACCTCATCCGCGGCGCCGAAGCGGTTCTTCATCGCCCGCACCATCCGCAAGGTGGAGTGCCGCTCACCCTCGAAATGCAGGACGACGTCGACCATGTGCTCCAGCAGCCGGGGACCGGCAATCGCACCGTCCTTGGTGACGTGGCCCACCAGCACGACGGCGATGCCGCGGGCCTTGGCGAGCCCGATCAGGGCCGCGGCCACGGCCCGCACCTGGGTGATCCCGCCGGCCGAGCCGTCGGACTGCGCCGAGGAAATGGCTTGGACCGAGTCCACGACAAGCAGGCCAGGGGAGACAGTGTCCACATGCGACAGGAGCGCCCCGAGGTCGGTCTCGGCCGCCAAGTACAGATCGGGATGCAACGCGCCGGTGCGCTCGGCCCGCAACCGGACTTGAGCCGCCGACTCCTCACCGGTCACGATCAGCGCCGGCCGACCACCGGCCGCGTACTCGTGCGCAACCGTGAGGAGCAAGGTGGACTTGCCCACGCCTGGCTCGCCGGCCAGCAGCACGACCGCTCCGGGCACCAGACCACCGCCGAGCACTCGGTCCAGCTCGGGCACCCCGGTCGGCCGTGATCTGGCCGCCACCATGTCCACCTCGCCGATGGGCAGCGCCGGCGCGCTGACCGGCCCGGAGCTGACCGCCCGGGTGGCCCCGGCCGGCCCGACCTCCAGCAGGGAACCCCACGCCTGGCACTCCGGGCAGCGGCCGAGCCACTTGCCCGCAGGATGCCCGCACTCGTCGCAGCGGTACGCCGCCCGCGCCGGCCTGCTCACCATGAGTCGCTCACGAAGGCGACGCTACGACCTGCCACCGACAGGTCCGGTGCGACGCGCTAGCCGCCTTCGGCCGATGGGCTGGGGGACAGTCGTGGCTCCGGGACGTCGGGCGTGGCGACCGGCACGTTGAGCGTGATGTCGCCAGCCTGGGCAAAGGAGAAGGTCACCCGGACCGTCATCCCGGGACTCAGGTCGTGCCGCAGCCCGACCAGGTTCAGCGCGTTCTCGCTACCGGGACCGCCGCCGCCGCCGCCGCCGAAGACCAGCAGCGTGCCGGCGTCGAGTTTGACGTCGAGCGTCGAGTCGGCGGACGACGCCGACGCGGACGGCGCCGCTGATGCCGATGCGGATGTCGCCGCCGATGGGGAGCCCGAAGATCCGGTGGTCACCGTCACGCTGTCGGCGGCATCGCTGGTCACCCGCATCAGCGTGTCGCTGGTCTTGTCATCGGTCACGATCGAGGCGAGCATCGGTGCGTCACCACCGGAGCTGTACGATCCGCCGGGCGGCTCGGCGATCCGGGCGTCCCGCACTCCTACACCACCACGTGAGGCACTGGAGCCCTCCACGGCCGACACGTCGCGCGCCGTCTGGGCGATCTGGCCGGAGCTGCAGGCGCCTAGCAGTGCGGCCAGCGTGCCGGCGACAAGCAGCAGCAGGCTCGGCCGGCGGCCCCGCGATCCGGCCGGGGCAACGGGCGGGCGGCTCATCGCGTGGAGTCCTCCTGAGCGCGGTACGGCGGGCGGCGCTCAGACTATCCGTGATCGCGCCTCAGGACAGGGTCGGGCCGCGGAGGAGTAACAGGACCACGTCGACCAGCGCCACGATCAGCACTGCCCGGAACATCGCGCGCGATCCGCCCCGCCGGGCCAGCACCAGGCCGGCGACCAGTGCCGCGCCGGCGAGAATCGGTGCGGCATACCCGGCGATCCCGGGCGGACCCGCCGGCGCGACCGCCAGCACCACAGACGCCGCGAGCAGCAGCAGCGCCGCGGCCACCCGGCTGGCCGCTGGACCCAGCCGGTGCGGCAGGCCGCGGACGCCGGTGCGCGCGTCATCGTCGAGGTCGGGAAGCACGTTCGCGAAATGCGCACCCGAGCCGAGCAAGGCGCCCGTAGTCACCAGCCATACCGGCACGGTGTGCGCCGCAGGCTTGCCGAGGACAACGAAAGCCGGCAGCAGGCCGAACGACACCGCGTACGGCAAGACCGACAGCGCGGTGGACTTGAGCCGCACGTCGTAGGCCCATGCCGACAGCACGGCGACGATGTGCAGGCTGCCGGCGAGCAGACCGGAGAGCAGCGAGAGCGGTACGCACAGCACCAGGGCGCTTGCCGCAGCGACTCCGACGACGCCCGCTGGCACCTGCCCGGTCGCGATCGGTTTGTCCTCGCGGCCGCTGCGCCGGTCGCGGTCGCGATCGAGGAAGTCGTTGCACCATCCGACGGAGAGCTGGCCTGCCAGGACTGCCGCGGTCACGGCGGTGACACCCCGGACGTCCCGCCCGCTGAGCGCCGCTAGGGCGGCGGCTACCACGGTGACGGCTACGGTGGGTTCCGGGTGGGACGCACGCAGCAACGCCCATACCCGTGCCCGCCCGGCCATGCCGGGCAGTGTGTCAGGCTAGCTAGCGTGCCTGCGCTGACCCGACCGCGCAACGACGTGCGTCAGTACGACGACCTGGCGGCCGAATGGTGGCCGCCGCGTGGCCGCTTCGCCATGCTGCATTGGATCGCCGCGGCCCGGGCCACCCTGGTGCCGCCGGCCGCCCGCCCGGGTGCCGTTCTGGTCGACCTCGCCTGCGGCGGCGGCCTGTTCGCCGAGCACGCAGCGACTCGTGGTTACCGGCATGTGGGCATCGACCTGTCGGCCTCGGCGCTGTCCCAAGCCCGTGACCATGGGGTGCTCGCCGTGCGGGCCGACGTACTGCGGCTGCCGCTGCGCAGCGGGGTCGCCGACGTTGTCGCCGCCGGCGAGATCCTCGAGCACGTCAGTGACCTGCCGGCGGCAGTGGCCGAGGCCTGCCGGGTGCTGCGCCCCGGGGGCACGCTGGTGCTCGACACCATCGCGCGGACCCGGCTGGCCGCACTGGTGGCGGTGACGATCGGGGAGCGGATCCCCGGCGGCGCGCCGGCGGGTATCCACGATCCGGCCCTGTTCGTCGACCGTGCGCAGCTTCGCCGGGAGGCCGCTCGCCACGGTGTCGAGTTGCGCCTAACCGGGCTGCGTCCGTCCTTTGTGGACACGCTCGGTTGGCTGCTGCGCCGGCGCGTCTCGGTCCGGATGCTGCCCAGCCGCACGACCGCGGTCCTGTTCCAGGGCCACGGGGTCAAGGAGCGGCCGTGACGGCCACCTCTGCGCCGGCGCGGCTGGCCGACCCGGCAGCCGCCCTCGCCGCGGCCGATTCCGCCGTGCCCGGATTCGCCGCCCGGGCCGAGGTCCACGACCGCGCCGGCATCTTCCCGGTCGCCGACTTCGACCGGTTGCGATCCGCCGGCCTGCTGGGCCTGATGGTGCCCCAACGGCTGGGCGGCCCCGGTGCCAGCTTCGCCGACTACGCAGCCGTGGCGATGCGGTTGGCCGCCGGCAACGGCGCGACCGCGCTGGTGTTCAACATGCACGCCTCGGTCACTGGCGCGCTGGCGCAGACGCCGGACGACCTGGCGCGCGCCCTGGGGGTGCCGGACACCTACTTCGAGATGCGCGACCGGGTGCTTACCGCCGCGCTGGGCGGTGCCCTGTACGCGGTTGCCATGAGCGAGCGCGGCGCCGGATCCCGGCTCTCGGCGCTGAGCACGACCTACCAGCCGGTGCCGGAGGGTTTCCGCATCACCGGGGCCAAGACGTTCGTCTCCGGCGCCGGGTATGCCGACGGCTACCTCGTGGCGGCGAAGCGGGCCGACTCCGATCCGCCCGCCGTCTCCCATTTCCTGGTTCCGGCCGGGGACGGCATCACCGTGGAGCAGACGTGGGACTCCCTCGGCATGCGGGCCACCGGAAGCCAGGACATCCAGCTCGATGTGATCGCCCCGCCCGATGCGCTGCTCGGCGGCCTTGAGGGCCTGACCCTGCTGCTCGCCCAGGTCATGCCGCAGTGGCTGGTCGCGTCGTACGCAGCCGTGTACGTCGGCGTCGCGCAGTCCGCGATCGACGCGGCGGTCGTACACATCAACTCCCGCGGCCTCGGCCGGCTGCCGCTGGTCCGGGCCCGGGTGGGGCGGGCGGACGCGGCCGTCGCCGCCGCCCGGCTGGCCGTCCTCGAGGCGGCCCGCCGGGTCGACACATCCCCGGGCGAGCCCGAGACGAACAGGTGGGTGTGGCGGGCGAAGCTCCTGGCCGGCGAGACCGCGATGGAGGTGTCCGCATCGATGCTCGAGGCAGCCGGCACCTCGGCCACCCGCCGGGGCCACCCGCTCGAGCGCATCTTCCGCGACGCACGCTGCGGCTCGTTGCAGCCGGCCACCAGCGACGTATGCGCCGACTGGTTGGGCCTGGCCGCGCTCGGCCGCGACCCGGAGAACGACGCGGAGGTGCCGCGCTGGTGACCGCCGTCGTGACCGGCGCAGCGCAGGCGTACCCGGCCGGCCAGAGCCAGGACGAGATCTGGGCCGGCTTCTTCCGCGACCACTACGCCGGCAACCGCCTCGCTGAGCGGATCTTCTCCTCGGCCGGAGTGGACAGTCGCCACGCCGTGGTCAATCCGGTCGACGAGGACATCTCGGGTTGGAGCACCGGCGCCCGGATGATGCGCTACGCCACCGAGTCCATGCCGCTGGGAAAGGAGGCGGTCGGCGCGGCACTGGCCGACGCCGACGTGCGCGCGTCGGAGGTGGGGTTGTTCGCGGTCGTCTCGTGCACCGGCTACGGCACGCCCGGCGTCGACATCCGGTTGGCTCGCGATCTGGGGATGAGCGACGGTGTCCAGCGGCTGGTCGTCGGGCACATGGGGTGCTATGCAGCGGTGCCCGGCCTGGGCGCCGTGAGCGATTTCGTTCAGGCGCACGGCCGGCCGGCGGTGCTGCTTTGCCTGGAGTTGACCAGCCTGCATGTGCAGCCGCCAACCCCCGACATCGAGCAGTTCGTCGCGCACGCGCTGTTCTCCGACGCCGCCGCCGCAGTGGTCGTCGAGCCCGGTGGGCCGGCCGGGCTGGAGGTCGTCGACGTTGCCGCCTGGACCGATGTGAGCACCGCCGACCACATGACCTGGGACGTCACGGACCTGGGTTTCCGGATGGGGCTTTCGCCGCGGGTGCCCGACGTGCTGGCCGAGCACGTGCGCAGTGTCGTACAGGGTCTGTTGTCCCGAAACGGCGTCGAGGTGGCCGGGGTACAGGGTTGGGCAGTGCACCCCGGCGGCCCGCGGATCCTCGACGTGGTGGCCGATCGTCTCGACCTGCCCGCTGCGGCGTTGGACGCCTCGCGCGCGACGCTGCGCGAGCACGGCAATTGCTCATCGGCCACGGTGTTGCTGGTGCTCGACAGATTGCGCCGCACGCAACCTGCGGGACCGGGCGAGTACGTGGTCGCGATGGCCTTCGGCCCGGGCTTGACCCTCTATGCCGCACTGCTGCGCGCCACCGGCTGAGCCGGTAGAGGTCCAGAGGGCCTCCTCATTCGGCCAGCCCGTCGATCTCGGTGTGCACGGCGGCTCCGGGCGTGGCCGGGTAGAGCACCCGCGACACGACGCCGTCCGACCGAACGAATATCGCGGTCGGCTCGGCCACTGCGCCGGCGCCGGAATCGCTGCCAGTGCCGGCGCGAGCACCGTAACTCGACGCCAGCAGTCCACCGGTGTCCCGGGCGGCGTGCACCCGGTCTCGCGGCGCGTTACGCGGCAGCGTCGGGTCGGCACCGACGCCGATGACCAGGACCTGCAGTCCGGCCGAGCGGGTCCGCCGTACCACATCGTCGATCAATCGGGCGCAGTCGCATGCGGCCGGCGCGATCACCAACACGGCTGGCCGCAGGTTGCGCAGCCGTACCGCATCATTGGGACCCACCGGCAGCGCGACATCGGGCAGCAGCGCGCCGGCCGCCCCGGGCAAGGCCGTCGGGTGCGCGAGGGGCCGGGCCTGCGCCAGGCCCGGCCCGGTCGGCCGCAGCAGGAAGATCAGGCTGGCGAAAGCAAGCACGACCAGCAAGATCGCCGTGACCAGTGGTCCGGACAGCCCGGTGCGTTGCCAGCGCTTGGTTTCCAGTAGCCGGCGCCACCGGCCGGCGGTGGCGGCCGTCGGGAACTCCCGACGCAGCAGCTCGATCTCCGGCTCGAGCTCGGAGATGTCGTCAGGCACCACGAAGCCGGCCCACTCCGGCGGCAGGCCGGGTGGGTCGTCTTCAGGACGGTGCGCTGCCAAGGCGGGGCTCCCCTTCCCTCAACCCGCCAGTGTTCTCCTGGCCGGCCCGTTGCGCTACCGGCTTGGACATGCAGAATCCGGTCCGCTTGTCAACCCGCCGCAGCACCGGATTAGGCCTTCTGACCTGCGGCTTTGCCGATCCTGGCCGACCGGTATCGGTCACTGAGCGTGTTACCCTGGATCGAGCGAAAGGGGCTTTCTGCAGATGACCTTCACCGTCGGCGAGACCGTCGTCTATCCGCACCACGGGGCAGCGCTGATCGAGGCCATCGAGACCCGGCTGGTCAAGGGCGAAGAACGGCTCTACCTCGTTCTGAAGGTCGCTCAGGGTGATCTGACCGTCCGGGTGCCCGCGGAGAACGCAGAGTTTGTCGGTCTGCGCGATGTGGTGGGCAAGGAAGGTCTTGACGAGGTGTTCGAGGTGCTGCGCGCGCCGCACACCGAGGAGCCGACCAACTGGTCGCGGCGGTACAAGGCCAATGTGGAGAAGATCCAGTCGGGGAACGTGAACAAGGTCGCCGAGGTGGTCCGGGACCTGTGGCGCCGCGATCGCGAGCGCGGCCTGTCTGCGGGCGAGAAGCGGATGCTGTCCAAGGCGCGGCAGATTCTGGTCAGCGAGCTGGCCCTGGCCGAGGGCACCAATGAAGACAAGGCCGAGTTGCTGCTCGACGAGGTCCTGGCCAGCTAGGTGACCGGCCCGCCCGCGTCGCGCCGGCGGTGATGTCCCGCGTTGCCGCGTTGATTCCCGCGGCCGGCCGGGGTGAGCGCCTGGCCGGGGATCGGCCCAAGGCGCTGCGTGAGATCGCTGGCATCCCGATGCTGGTTTGGGCCGTCGATGCGTTGGTCTCCTCGGCCGTGATCGACCTGCTCGTGGTCGCCGCACCGGCTGACTACATGGCCGAGGTGCGGGCCATGTTGGGTCCCGACGTCGTTGTCGCTGCTGGCGGGCCCACCAGGGGCGCTTCGGTGCGCTGCGCTCTTGAAGCGCTGCCGCCCGGCTTCGACATCGTGCTGGTGCACGATGCCGCGCGCCCCTTTGTTCCGGTGTCGGTGGTGGCGGCCGTGGTGGCCGCCGTACGCGCCGGGCACACCGCAGTCGTGCCGGTGCTGCCCTTGCCGGACACGGTGAAGCGTGTGGCACCGGACGGGACGGTGGCCGAGACGCCTCCCCGCGAGGAACTCGTTGCGGTGCAGACCCCGCAAGGGTTTGCTCGCGACGTCCTGATCGCCGCGCATCAGCAGGGGGCTGGAGAGGCCACCGATGACGCGGCCCTGGTGGAACGGCTTGGACGTCCCGTGTGGACAGTGATGGGCTCCGACCGTTCGTTCAAGGTGACTCGGCCGATCGATCTGCTCCTTGCGGAGGCGATGGCCCTGGCGGTCCGTCGCGGTGAGCCGGGATGAGCGCCGGCCTGCCCCGGGTCGGCCTCGGCACCGATGTGCACCCGATTGACGCGGATCGCCCGTGCTGGCTGGCCGGGCTGCGCTGGGAGGGCGTCGCGGGTCTGGCCGGGCACTCCGATGGCGACGCAGCGGCGCATGCGATCTGCGACGCTCTGCTCGCAGCCGCCGGGCTGGGCGACCTCGGGTCGCGATTCGGCTCCGCCGAGCCGCGCTGGGCCGGCGCGTCCGGGGTCGAGCTGCTCGCGGAGACGGCGCGACTCGTCACGGCCGCCGGCTTCACGATCGGCAATGTCGCCGTGCAGGTGATCGGCAACGAGCCCCGGATCGGCCCACGTCGGGGCGAGGCGCAGGACGTGCTATCCGCGGCGCTGGGCGGAGTGCCGGTAAGCGTGTCCGCGACGACGACAGATGGCCTTGGCCTGACCGGCCGCGGCGAGGGCGTCGCCGCCATCGCCATGGCACTGATCGCCGGCGCCGGCTGATCCGTCGTCCGGCCGCCGGCGGCTCCTACGATGCTCGACGGCGCGGCCCGCCGCTGTAGCCCCTTTCTGTGCCGAACGGCCGCGGCGGTCGGCGTGTCTGCACAGAAAACAGGTGCGTTCCGGTCCACCGGCGGCGCCCGCCCCGCCGGACCGCGGCCCGGCTAGGCTCACCTGGCACCGAGACGGGGAGATCCGATGGACCAGGACCCGCTACTGGCGAGCCTGCTGGCGGCTGTGACGGCCAATCCGGCCGATGTGCCACTGCGGCTTCACGTTGCGCGGATCCTGCTCGACCACGGTCAGCCCGCAGCGGCGCTGTCCCAGCGACCGGCGCCACCCGGCGCGCTTTCCGATGCGGCCCCGGCCTCCCCAGCCGATGGTCGGTCGCCGGCCGGCGACCTGGACTGGAGGGCGTACGAGGAGAAGCGGGGCAGCCGACCGTATTAGGCGATCGACTCCGGCCCCGCGTCGGGTCGCGCCGCCCGGCGGGCCCACGTCCACGGGTAGGCGGTGTCCTCGCAGGCCAGCGCCGCCGGACCCAGCGCGAGCGGGCGAAAGGTGTCGATCATCACCGCCAACTCGTCCGTTGCCTCCTTGCCGATCGACGCTTCCACCGATCCCGGCTGCGGGCCATGGGTGAAGCCTGATGGGTGCAGGCTGATCGAGCCCAACTCGATGCCGGCGCCCTTGCGGCTCATGAAATCGCCGCCCACATAGAAGAGCATCTCGTCGGAGTCGACATTGGCGTGGTTGTACGGCGCCGGGATCGAGAGCGGATGGTAGTCGAACTTGCGTGGGACGAACGAGCAGATCACGAAGTTCGGGCCCTCGAAGGTCTGGTGCACCGGTGGGGGCTGATGCAGGCGTCCGGTAATGGGCTCGAAATCGCCGATGTTGAATGCGTACGGATACAGGCAGCCATCCCAGCCGACCACGTCGAACGGGTGGTGTGCGTAGGTGAAGCGAGTCATGCCGGCCCGGTGACGTACTACCACGTCGACGTCCTCGCCAGGCGTCTGCAGGGGCTCGATCGGCGCACGCAGGTCGCGCTCACAGTAGGGCGCGGATTCGAGGAACTGCCCTTTGCCGGAGAGATATCGCCTGGGCGGCCCGATGTGCCCGCTTGCCTCCACCACCAGTGTCCGAAGTGGATCACCAGGGCCGGGCACCCAACGGTGCGTGGTCGATGTGGGGAGCACCACGTAGTCGCCAGCGTCGACGGCGAGCGATCCGAAAACAGTCTCGACCGCCGCCGAGCCGGCCTCGACGTAGACGCACTCGTCGCCGATGGCGTTGCGGTACAGGGGAGAGGGTCGGTCGGCCACGGCGTAGGAGATTCGTACATCGCTATTGGCCATCAGGAGCTGGCGACCGGTCACCGTGTCGGCACCGCCGGCGTCGAGCTTGTGCGTGCGGAAGTGGCGCGGCAGCAGGGGGTGGTTGGCCGTCAGGGGCTGCTCCGGCTCGGCGTGGATCGTGGAGTTCACGATGGCGGTGGGCAGCCCCTGGTGGTACAGCAGGGCGGATTCAGCGGAAAAGCCCTCGACTCCCATCAGCTCCTCGGCGTAGAGCTCACCGTCTGGCCGGCGGAACTGCGTGTGCCGCTTGCGGGGAATGTCGCCGACTACCTGGTAGTAGGGCATCCGAACTCCTCGGTAGCGTCCGATTGCCGGCGCTGTCGTTCCTCGCAAGTACCATCGGCTAGCGTGGTCAGGCGTGTCAACTGTCCTGCTCGAGCACCTGGTCGACGACGCAGCGCTGTTCCCGCCGGCGGAGGCTCCGATGGCCACTGCGGTCGGCGGCCACCGGGCGGTCAAGGTCGGCCCGCTGGGCTGGCTGGTCGGGCGGTTTCTGTGTCCCGCCTCGCGGATCCCCGAAATGGTCGGTGAGTTGCGTCCCGACGACGCCTTCGCGGTCGGCCTGATCGCCGACAGCGGCGTGACCGGCTTGCCGGGCGCGCTGGCCGAGGTTGCGGCCGAGGAGCGGTTGGTCCTGCTCGCCGTGGAGATACCCGTGGCTGCCGGCGCGGACGCAGTTGCGGGTGTCCGCGAGGCACTGGCGGTTCTCCCGCCCGGGCTGCGTTGCTACGTCGAATTGCCGCGCGGGGAGGGTTGGCGCCCTGCCTTGGCCGTGGTCGGCGCCGCCGGTCACGGAGCCAAGCTGCGCACCGGTGGGCCGCGAGCGGATGCGTTTCCCACTGAGGCAGAGGTCGCCGACTTCGTGTACGCCTGCGTGGCCACCGAGATTCCCTTCAAGTGCACCGCCGGCCTGCACAATGCGGTGCGCCACACCGATCCGGAAACCGGCTTCGAGCACCACGGATTCCTCAATCTCGCGCTCGCGGTCGCCGCGGCGGTGCGCGGAGACGACCCGCAGCCGGTGCTGGCCGAGCGCGATGCCGATCGGGTCGCAGCCGCGGTGCGCGAACTCGACGACGCGACCGCCGAACGCGCCCGGGCCCTGTATGCCGGGCACGGTTCGTGCAGCCTCGGTGAGCCGGCCGGCGACCTGCTCGCCATGGGTTTGCTCGACGGGGATCTGGCTTGACCTGGGTGCGCGTGCCGGCGGGCTCGGACTTTCCGGTGCAGAACCTCCCGTACGGCATCTTCGCCCGGCCGGGTGAGCTGCGCCGGGTCGGCGTGGCCATCGGGGAGCACGTGCTGGATGTGGCCACGTTGTCCGTCGCCGGCGTACTTGATCGGCCGGAGTGGTTTGCTGCCGGCACGCTGAATGCGTTCTTTGCGGCCGGCCGGCCGGTGTGGCAGGCCACCCGGCGCCGGCTGACCGAGTTGCTGACGGACGACGCATTTCGGCCGTTCGTCGAGCCCTACCTGGTGCCGGCGAGCGAGGTGGCGCTGCATCTGCCCATCGATCTCGGCGACTTCGTCGACTTCTACTCCTCGATCGAGCACGCCACGAACATCGGCCGGATCTTCCGGCCCGACGCAGAGCCGCTGATGGCGAATTGGCGACACCTGCCCATCGGCTACCACGGCCGCGCCGGCACTGTGATCGTCAGCGGCACCCCCGTGGTTCGGCCGTGCGGGCAGCGCAGGCCGCCCGGCGACGCCCCGCCGGCGTACGGGCCCTCGGAGCGCCTCGATATCGAAGCCGAGGTCGGCTTCGTCGTCGGCACACCGTCCACCCTCGGAGCTCGAGTGTCCACATCGGACTTTCATGATCATGTCTTCGGCGTTGTGCTGGTCAACGACTGGAGCGCCCGGGATCTCCAGGCGTGGGAGTACCAGCCGCTGGGGCCCTTCCTGGCAAAGTCGTTCGCTACGTCCATCTCGCCCTGGGTGGTGCCCCTCGAAGCCCTGGACGCGGCCTGCGTCGAGGGGCCGGCGCAGGAGCCGGCCCCGCTGCCGTACCTGCAGCGAGCGGGCCGCAGTGGGCTCGATCTGTCCATCGAGGTGTCGCTGAACGGCAACGTCGTCTCACGGCCGCCGTTCGCCGGCATGTACTGGACGGCCGACCAGCAACTGGCCCACCTGACAGTCAACGGCGCCGCACTGCGCACCGGCGACCTCTACGCCTCGGGAACGGTGTCCGGCCCTCAGCCCGGCCAACGCGGCTCGCTGATCGAGCTGACGTGGAACGGCCGCGATCGGCTGCAGCTGGCCGACGGCAGCACCCGGGCCTTTCTCGAAGACGGCGATGAGGTGTCGATCCGGGCAACCGCCCCGGGTGCGGATAGAGCCCGGATCGGGTTCGGCGAAGTCGCCGGCAAGATCATGCCCGCCACCGGTTGACCCCTGCCCCACACCGCGATCAAGGACCGATGGTCGCTTTCGAAGATCCATAAGCGACCATCCGTCCTTGATCGCCGGGAGGGGATGGTCCAACGGGTACGGAGGCTCAGTCGGGAGCGGTCAGCAACTCGGCGGCGATGGCCAGGAAGCGGTCGTTGTCCGCCGGCGCGCCCACCGTGACGCGCACCCCATCGCCGGCGAACGGCCGGACGATGACGCCGCGCTCCTCGCACCCCGCTCCGAAGGCGGCCGACGCAGCGCCGAGGGGGAGCCAGACGAAGTTCGCCTCGCTGTCCGGCACGTCGATTCCGAGCCCGCGTACCGCGCCGGCGACCCGGTCGCGTTCGGCGACCGTCGTACGGACCCGATCCAGCAGCTCGGCGTCGGCGGCCAGCGACGCGATCGCCGCGGCCTGGGCCACCGAGGAGACGCAGAACGGCAGCTGGACGGTGCGCAACGCCCGGACCACGGCCGGCGCGGCCACGCAGTAGCCGACCCGGAGGCCGGCCAGCCCGTAGGCCTTGGACATCGTTCTCAGCACGATCACGTTGTCTCGTTCGGACGCCAGTGCCATCGCGTCCGGGACTTCCGGGTCGGTCACGAATTCGTGGTAGGCCTCGTCCAGGACCACTAGAACGTCCTCGGGCACGGCGTCGAGGAACTCCTCCAGGGCGACCGCGCGTACGACGGTGCCGGTCGGGTTGTTCGGGCTGCACACGAAGACGGCCCGGGTCCGGCCGGTGACCGCGGAACTCATCGCGGCGAGGTCGTGGGTCTGGTCACGCAGCGGCACCGGGACCGCGGTGGCGCCGGCGATGCGCACCAGGACCGGGTACACCTCGAAGGACCTCCAGGCGTGCACCACCTCATCGCCCGGGCCGGCGACCGCCGCCAGCAACTGCTGGTAGAGCCCCACGGAGCCGCAGCCGACCGCCACCCGGTCGGCGTCGACGTGCAGCCGGCCGGCCAGCGTTGACACCAGCTCGGTGGCCGCCATGTCTGGGTACCGGTTGACCTGGGCAGCGGCGGCAGCGATCACCGCCAGCACGCTGGGGAGCGGACCGTACGCGGACTCGTTGGACGCCAGCTTCACCGCGGCCGGCAGGCCCAGGTCACGAGCGACATCCGCCGGACTACGCCCTGGCCGGTAGGCATCAAGGCCGGCGAGGGACTCGCGGAAACGCACGGTCACCCGACGATCATGCCGTACCCACTACAGGTTGCCGCGCAGCGCCTGCTCCCTCTCGATGGCCTCGAACAGCGCCTTGAAGTTGCCCTTGCCGAAACCCATCGAGCCGTGCCGTTCGATCAGCTCGAAGAACACCGTCGGCCGGTCCTGGACCGGTTTGGTGAAGATCTGCAGCAGGTAGCCGTCCTCGTCCCGGTCGGCCAGGATCTTCAGCTCTTGCAGCGTGTCCAGCGGCACCCGAGTGTCACCCACCCATTCGCCCAGGGTCTGGTAGTAGGTGTCCGGAGTGGACAGGAAGTCCACGCCGGCCTCGCGCATCGCGCGTACGGAGGCCACGATGTCACCGGTTGCCAGTGCGATGTGCTGGACCCCGGGGCCGCCGTAGAACTCGAGGTACTCGTCGATCTGCGACTTGCGCTTGCCCCGCGCCGGCTCGTTCAGCGGGAATTTCACCTTGCGGCTGCCGTCCGCGACGACCTTGCTCATCAGGGCGGAGTACTCGGTGGCGATGTCGTCGCCGACGAACTCCTTCATGTTGGTGAAGCCCATGACCCGGTTGTAGTAGCCGACCCAGGTCTCCATGGCCCCGAGCTCGACATTGCCGACGACGTGGTCGATGGCCTGGAACAGCCGCTTGTCCGGCGGCTCGACCAGGGGAGCCCGCGACACGTAGCCGGGCAGGAACGGTCCGCTGTAGTCCGAGCGCTGGACCAGTGAGTGCCGGGTCTGGCCGTAGGTCGCGATGGCTGCGACCACCACCTTGCCGTGGTCGTCCTCGGACACCACCGGCTCGGCCAGCGACGT
>JALZAK010000109.1 GCA_030948385.1 Actinomycetota bacterium | reverse complement strand
GCTTGACAACGGGCGCGCGAGGCCGGGACGGGTGGCTGCCGGGGACTGTCAAACAACGTCGCGAGAGGCCGGGGTGTTACACCGCGAATACGCAGGGTACCCCGATCGCAGCTCCGCTGCAGGCGCTGCGGGGCCGCTCAGTTCTTCAGCAGGTGGCGCGCAATCACCACCCGCTGGATCTGGTTGGTGCCCTCGTAGATCTGGGTGATCTTGGCGTCGCGCATCATCCGCTCCACCGGGAAGTCCTTGGTGTAGCCGTACCCCCCGAACAGTTGCACCGCATCCGTGGTGACCTTCATCGCCGTGTCGGAGGCGAGGCACTTGGCGGCCGCCGAGATGAAGCTCAGGTCGGGCTCGCCCCGTTCGGCCCGGGCCGCAGCGACATAGATCAGCTGCCTGGCTGCCTCGGTCTGCATCGCCATGTCGGCGAGCATGAACTGCACGCCCTGGAAGTCCGCGACCGGCCGGCCGAACTGCTTACGTTGCTTGACGTACGCGATCGCCGCGTCGATGGCACCCTGCGCGATGCCGACCGCCTGGGCGCCGATGGTCAGCCGGGTGTGGTCGAGGGTGCGTAGCGCGGTCTTGAAGCCGGTGCCCGGCTCGCCGATGATCCGGTCGGCCGGGATGGTGCAGTCGTCGAAGTAGATCTCACATGTCGGCGAGCCTTTGATGCCGAGCTTGCGCTCCTTGGCCCCGACCGCGAATCCGGGATCGTCGCGGTGCACGACGAACGCGGAGATCCCGCGGGCGCCGGCCGCTGGATCGGTCTTGGCCATCACCGTGTAGTACGTGGCCACGCCGGCGTTGGTGATCCAGCACTTGGTCCCGTTGAGAACCCAGCTGTCCCCGTCGAGCACCGCCCGCGCGGACATGGCAGCGGCGTCGGACCCGGCCTCCCGCTCGGACAGTGCGTAGGAAATCATGGCCTCGCCGCGGGCGATCGGTGGGAGCACCTGCGACTTGAGCTCTGCCGAGCCGGCCAGCAGCAACGGCATCGTGCCCAGCTTGTTCACCGCCGGGATCAGCGACGACGAAGCGCACACCCGGGCCACTTCCTCGATGACGATGACCGTCGCGATCGAGTCGGCGCCGGCACCGCCGTACTCCTCGGGGATGTGAATCGCGTGCAGGTCGGCCTGCCGCAGCGATTCGTAGACGTCCCAGGGGAACTCCGCGGTCGCGTCTATCTCGGCTGCCCGGGGGGCGATCCGGGCCTCGGCGAGCTGCCGCACGGTCTTGCGGAGGAGGTCGTGCTCCTCGGGAAGCTGGTATATGTCGAAGGCCGGGTTCACGACCGCCATGGTAGGTGGCTCGGAGGGACGGTGAGCAGTTCTGCCTACCGAAGCTAAGTAGGGAGCCGTTTGCCCCTGCTCGTCGCAACGGAGCAGGGTGCTCGGCATGGACGCTGCCCCGCCGGCCTGCCCGCAGTGCACCACCCTCCTGCCCCCGGCCGCCCCCCACTGCCCACGCTGCGGGCTGCGACTCGTCGGACCCGACGCCGCGGAACTGTGGACGGTCGACCAGGCGCTGATCGCCAACCAACGGCAGCGGGCCGGCCTGATGGCGCGTCGCGAGACGCTGCTCACCCTGCTCAGGCAGGGCTCGCCGGCCGCGCCCGTCAGCATGGCCGCCACCGCGCCGGTGCATCCGCAGCGGCCAAGCGGGCCGGCCTTACGGGAACGCCGCGAGGCATCGCCCCGGTCGGTGCAGAACGTCCTGCTCAGTGTGGGTGGGCTCTTGCTCGCCGTCGCGGCGGTCGTGTTCACCGTCGTGGCCTGGGGCCGGTTCGGGCTAACCGGCCGAGCCGCCATCTTGCTCACCTTCACCGTGGTCGCGCTCACGCTGCCCGGTTGGCTGGTTCGCCGGCGGCTGTCGGCGACCGCCGAGACGATTGCCCTTCTGGGCCTCGTCCTGATGGGCATGGACGGCTACGCCGGACATGCAGGTGGCCTGTTCGGTTGGGATCGGGTCAACGGATTCGGCTACGCGGCAGCCGTCTGCGCGGGAATCGCCGCGGTGGCGGCCGGCTATCCCCTGGTCGTGCCCGTGCGACTGATCCGGCCGGTCGGCGTCGCGGTGGGGCAACTCCCGATCCCGCTGCTGGCTGTGGCGCTGCACGCCACCGCGACCGGCGCGGCCCTCGCGGGCACCTGCGTCGCCGCCGGCGACGTACTGCTGCTGGTGCTGACCCGCGGGCCCGCCCGATGGCCGGTCGAGCGCTGGCTGGCCGGTTGCCTCGCCGGCGTGGCCGGCGTGGTTGCGGTGCCGCTCGCCGGCGTCCTCACCTTCTTCTCGGCCGACCCGGGT
>JALZAK010000107.1 GCA_030948385.1 Actinomycetota bacterium | reverse complement strand
CGTGACGGACGAATCCCGCCAGCGGGTCACCTGGGCCGAGCTGTTCTTCGACCTGGTGTGGGTCTTCGCCATCACCCAGATCGCCACGACATTGGCCGGCGTGCACAGCGCCGGCGAAGTGGCGCGGACGCTCCTGCTGTTCGTACCGCTGTGGTGGGGCTGGGTGGGCGTCACGCTGTTCGGCAACGCTGCCGGCGCCGCACTGGACGGCGCCCGCGGCCGCCTGCTGCTGTTCGTACTGGCCGCGTTAGGGCTGGGGATGAGCGTCGCCGTCCCGCATGCTCTCGGCGATCGCGGGCTGTTCTTCGCCGGCTGTTATTTCGTGTTGCGGCTGCTGCTGTGGCTGGCGATGCGCCGCACGCCGTTCTTCGGCGGGCTGCGGCTGGAGCCGTTTGCGGTCGGGCTGTTCGTCAGCGGCCCGCTGTTCATCGCCGGCGCGCTGCTCACCGGCTCCGGCCGGATCGCGCTGTGGGCCGCCGCCGCACTCTCCGAGGTGATCAGCCCGGCGCTGCTGGGCGGCCGGCTGGACCGGATCCGCTTCCAGACCGAGCATCTGCCCGAGCGGTTCGGCCTGTTCGTCATCATCGCGCTCGGCGAGACGGTGGTAGCGATCGGCAGCACGGCATCCACCCGGTTCAGCGCGCTGACCGTCGGCACGCTCGCGCTGAGCCTCGGCCTGATCGTCGGGTTGTGGTGGACGTACTTCCACTATGGTGCGCCGGCGGTGCAGCACAGCCTCGAAACCAACGAGGTGCAATCCCGGATCGTCCGCGATGTGTTCAGCTACGGCCACTTCGTCTACGTCGCCGCGATCATCTGTGTCGCCGTCGGTCTGAAGCGGATGCTTGCTGCCCCGCTCGCCACACCGCACCAAGTACCCGGCTTGCTGCTTCCGTTGGGCGTCGGCGTATACCTGCTCGGCTTCTGCTGGGCGCGCTGGCGGATGTTCGGGGCGGCGGCGCTGCCCCGGCTGATCGGGTCGATGGCGTGCTTCGCGATCGCGGCCGCGGCACCGTGGCTGCCGGCGCTGCTCGTCGCCGGCCTGATAGCGACCGTGCTGCTCTCGGTGAACAGCATTGAGGCGTGGATCGTGGAGACCAAGCGCCCGCTCCCGGTGCTGCGGCTTCCGCACCGAGCCAGTAGCTAGCCCGCGGTCCGCCGCCGAGGGTCGGAGGCGTCCTTCGGATCGTCCGGCAGCCCTGGCGACTGTCGGGTCACCGCCAGCCGGGCGGCCACATCACGCAGCTTGACGTTCTGGTTCTGGGACACCCGGCGCAGCAACTCGAATGCCTTGTCGGCCGACAGCCCGAATCGCTCCATCAGAATCCCCTGCGCCTGACCGATCAAGTTGCGCGTTTGTACGGCCCGCTTGAGGTTCTCCTCGATCTGCGCGCCGGTCAGCGCGACGGCCGCGTGCGAGGCGAACACCAGGCCCACCCCCCGCGCGTCTGCGTCGAAGGCATCGACCTGCTTGGAGTACAGGTTGAGCGCGCCGAGGCTGTCCTTGCTGTTGTACAGCTGGAACGCGAGCATGCTTCTTACCCCGAGTTCGGCAGCGACCCGGGGAGCCCAACGCGGCCATCGCGCGTCGGCGCTGAGGTCGTCGACCTGCACGGTCTGCTCCTCGCGCATGGCCGACAGGCAGGGACCTTCGCCCAAATCGACCTGCATCCGGTCGGCCAGGGTGACCATCTCGTCGGTCTGGGCGGGAGACTCGATCTCACGCCCGCGGAACAGTGAGACGCCGGCAAAGTCGCAGCCGTCGATCGTCTCGACCGCGAGTTGGACCGTGCGTTCCAGGGTCTGGTGTACGTCGTCCTCGGCCATCAGCTCGCGGGCGATACTGGCGAAGGTCTCGGAGAGGTCCCCGACCTCCTCAGTCACGATGCACTCCCTCTGCCGCTGTCGGCGGCTGCCTCCCGCGCCGGCGGCCCGTCTATTGCAGCACCTCCGGGTTGGCGCATCGTCGGGGGGTCACTCCCTGGTGCCAGCGCTCGATGTCGTCGCAGAGCAGGTCGGTGTGGTGGCGGACCACGTCCCACGCGGCGCCGGCCAGGTGCGGCGTGAGCAGCACGTTGTCCAGGTGCCGCAGCAGGCTGCCCGCCGGGAGCGGCTCCGCGGCGAACACGTCCAGCGCGGCGCCGGCAATCCCGCCGCGGCTCAGGCAGTCCACTAGCGCCGCCTCGTCCACCACCCGGCCGCCGGCGGTGTTGATCAGGTACGCGGACGGCCTCATCGCGGCCAGTTCGGCCGCGCCGATCAACCTGTCGGTGGCCGGGCCGCGCGAGCAGTGCAGGCTGACCACGTCGCTGCCGGCGAGCAGTTCGGCCAGCGGCACCGAGCCCTCGACGTACGGGTCGAAGTAGGCCACGCGCATGCCGAAGCCATCGCCGGCGCGTCGCGCGACCGCCCGCCCGACCGCGCCGTAGCCGACCAGGCCCAGGGTCAGGCCGGACAGCTCCGGACCGCGGAAGTGCAGGTAGGGCAGCTCGCCGCCCACCAGCCAGCCTTCATCCCGCAGGTGCCGCTCGCCGGCCGCGATGCCCCGGCAGAGCGAAAGGATCTGGCCGATCACGAAGTCCGCCACCGAATCGGCGTTGCGGGCCGGGGTGCACAGCACGGGCACACCCCGCAGCGTGCAGGCGGCTATGTCCACATTGGACGGTGTGCCTCGGGCCGTGCCCAGCAATCGCAGCGCGGGCAGCCCGGCGAGCACGGCGGCGTCGACGGCTTCGACCTCGACCACCAGCAAGTCCGCGTCGGCTGCGATCGCGACGAGCTCGCCGGGCGGCAGCTGCCGCCGGGTGGTGCCCCAGCCCGCGGCCTGCACCTGATAGCCGAGAGCGGCCAGCCGGTCGTGGCCGGCGGCAGTCCACTCGGCGGTGACGACCGCCTTCACGCGTCGTCCTCGGGGAGGTGCTCGCGCAGCTGCGCCCAGACCTCGAGATAACGCGCGTACGGCTCGTCGTACGCACCGGGGCGTTCCGGCCGGCACACCTGGTCGTCCCGCACCGGCGGGGTGCCGGTCACCAGCTGGTACGCCGCGCCGGCCACCGTGCTGCCTGCCGCGACCCGAACCGGCCGGCCGAGAACGTCGGCCAGCCGAGCCGCGAAGCCCGGGTCGCGGCGGAGGGCGCCGCCGGTCAGGACGACGGCGCCGGCCGGCGCGCCCATCGCGCGCTCCAGGTCCTCGACGTTGGCCCGGATGGTGAAGGCGTGCGCCTCGGCGAAGGCCTGGGCCAGGTCGCCCGGGTCGATGTCCGGGCGGAGCCCCACCGCCGCCATCGGTGCCTTCGTCGCCCAGCCCCGCTCGGACCACTCCGGTGACCCGGTCACCGCGACCACCCCGCCGGCGCCCGGCGTCCCACTCGGTGTCGCGCCGGCAGTCAGATCGGCGAGCCAGCCCTGCATCGTGCCGGGATAGCCGCAGTTGGTCTCGACCGCCCACAGACCCGACCGGGCGTGGGTGGACACCCACGGATGACGCAGCGGGTCCGCGACCGGCTGCGCCGACGCGGCCTGCACCGGCGTGGACGAGCCGGCCACCACGGTGATCACCCCGGGCTCCAGGCCGCCGGCCGCCATCGCGGCCAGCTGGGTGTCACCACAGCCGGCCACTACTGGGGTGCCGGCCGGCGCGCCGAGGAAGGCCTCCCGCAATGCGCCGACGCGGGCGCCGGCCTCGACCAGCGGGGCCAGCCGCGCCGTGCCGATGCCCAACTCGGCGAGCAGGCCGGTCGCCCAGTCCCGGCCGGCGACGTCGGCCAGCTGGCCGGCGCAGGCGTAGGACACCTCTGTGCACTCCACCCCGGTCATCCGCCAGACCAGCCAGTCGTGCACGAACAGCAGCCGGGTCGCGGCCGCCCAACGATTCCGATCGTGCTCCATCGTGTGCAGCAACTTGGGCAGGGTGAGTTCCGGCGCCGGCCAGTGCCCGGTCAGCTCGTACAGGCCGTCCACTGCACGCAGCCGATCGAGGTATCCCGCCCCCCGCCGGTCGCTGTTGAGGATGCCCGGCCCCAACTCGCGCTCGCCGTCGATCAGGACGAATCCCTGGCGCAGCGTGGTCACGACGACGGCGTCGCAGCCGGCGCCGGCATCAAGCCCAGATCCGGCCAGCGCGCGCCACCAGCCGGCCGGCGAGAACTCCACCCGGTGCGGCCGGGGCCGATCGAGGGGCAGCCGGATCTCCCCGACAGTGCTGCCGCGATCACCGGAGGACCGAGAAATCGTGGCCGACGAGCCGCCGATGTCGACGCACAGCACGCTCACGCGGTGTCCGACTCCCGCTGACGTATTGCCTCGAGGTACGCCGGCGGGCACTGCGGCACCGGGCCGCCGAGCAGCAGCGCCCGGTACGTGGCCTCGGCAGCCTCCTCCAGGTTGGCCGCCCGCTTGTGCGCCAACTCGATCGAGTCGGCGACCACCGAACAGCCGTGGTGGCCGAGGATCACGCAGTTGCAGCCGTCCCGAATCGCGTCGGCGCCGGCCTGCGCCAACTCGGCCGTACCGCTCTGAATGAAGGGCGTCGAACGGACCTGGCGTACGTAGTAAGCCTGGTCGAGGGTGACCAGCGAGATCTGGTGCCCCATCGCGTCGAGCAGTACGGAGGTTTGCGGGTGCAGGTGGATGATCGCGTTGATGTCCGGCCGGGCCCGGTAGGAGTGCAGGTGCAGGGCGACCTCACTGGACGGCGCCGGGTTGCCCTCCTGCAGCGCGCCGTCGGAGATCCGCACACAGGAGAACGAGTCCTCGGCCAGTTCGTCGAGCCAGGTGCCGCTCGCGGTGACCCAGCAGGCGCCGGCGCCGGGCTCGCGGGCCGACAGGTTGCCGCCCGAGCCGATGACGAGCCCGCGCGCGACGGCCTTGCGGCCCACGGCGATGAGTTGATCAAGCAGCGGCGTCACGGCACCAGCACCTCCTTGAGCCGCAGGTGCGCGGACGGCTCGAGCGCGCCGCGGAAGTCGTCGATCAGTCGAACCGCGGTGACGATCGCATCACTGTCCACATCGGACAGCAAGCCGATCGCGTCAGGGAAGCAGCCCGGAGCGAGGTGGGCGCCGACGACGGTGAGCTCCTTGAACTCGGCGATCCGGTTGAGGTCTACGGTTGCCGGCGTGGGGTAGACGCTGTACAGGACGACCGTGCCACCTGGAGCGACGAGATCGAGCGCCAGCGTGACCGCGGCCGAGTCACCGGAGCACTCGATCACCACGTCGGCCAGATCCAGGGCGCCGGCCTGCACATCGAGCACGTCGTCGACGCCAAGATCGCGGGCCAGGGCAGCCTTCTCCGGGTTACGGGTCACGGCCAGCACCCGGCCGGCGCCTTCGGCCCGGGCCGCATAGGTGGCCAGCGCTCCGACCGCGCCGAATCCCAGCACCGCGATCGTGCAGCCGGCCGCCGGCGCGGCCCGTCGGACCGCGTGCAGGGCGCACGCCATCGGCTCGGCCAGCACCGCGGCCTCCATCGGCAGGCCATCGGGGACCAGATGGGTCAGAGCCCCCGGCGGCAGCGCTACCCGATCGGCAAAGGCCCCGGGGATTCCGGATCCGAGATGGGCGCCGTCCGGGCACAGGTTCGCCCGGCCGGCCGTGCACCACCCGCACCGTCCACACGGGATCTTTACCTCGGCGGTGAGCCGCTCGCCGGTATCGACGTCGTGCCCGAGCAGCTCGTGTCCGGGCACCATCGGCCAGGTCAGCTCCCACGGGCCGTCGCCACGCCAGAGCATCCGATCGGCAGCGCAGACGCCGGCCGCCTCGACCTCGATAAGCCGGCCGCCGTCGGGCTGCACCGGCTCGGCGACATCGGTGAGCCGGAAGTCGTCCGGTCCGTGCGCCACCAGTGCCCTCATGCAGCAGTGCCCAAGGCGCGCAACGACTCCGCGCCGGCCTGCGCCCCGGTACACGCCCCTGAGCTGACCGCCCCGTACAGGTCAAGTGATGCGATGCCGGAGTAACCGGCATCCAGCGCGGCGACCAGGGGGGCAACGTCATGCACTCGGCCCAGCGGCAGGTCATCGTCGGCCGCGCCCTCCGTGGCATCCCCGAGGTGCACATGCCACAGCAGTGGGCCCAGCCGGCGCACGCAGTCGGCTGGGTCCTCGCCGGCGGCCCAGGCGTGACCGGTGTCGAGCAGGACACCCGTCGCCGGCACCGCAGCCGCCAGCCGCAGCGCATCGTCCACTGTGGACACCACCGTGCCCGGCTTGTACTCGACGGCGACCCGGACCCCGTGCCGGGCCGCCGCATCCCGGACCCGCACCAGCGCAGCCACCAGTCGCGACCAGGGAGCGCCGGCGAGATCGGCGCCGGGCCAGACCCCGAGGGTGCCCAATCCGAGCCGGGCGCACGCGGCGGCGCAGGCGTCGACCTCGTCCACCACCCGCCGGATGTCGCCGGTTAGGGCGCCGTCGGGCCACCGGTCCGCCGGCAGCGACAGCAGGAGGGCCCGGACCGGGAGTCCGTACTGCATGGCGAGCGCGTGCCGGCGGGCCAGCCGCGAGGGCGAGAGCTCCGCGGCGGCGGCGTAGACACCCACCTCGACACCGGCGAAGCGGGCCTCCGCCATCACCGGCCAGCTCTGCTCGTCGGGTAGCCGGTCCGGCCAGTGGTTCCAGTCCGCGTCGCAGAGCAGCCACGGCCTCATCGTCCGACCTCCGCGTACCTGCGCAGCTGGGCGGCCCGGACGGCAGCGGTCTGCGCCTGCACCTGGTGGAAGAGCGCCTCGCGGGCCCAGCGCTGCGCCGGGGAGGACAGCAGCATGGCCGCACCAGCCTGGGCGGCGATCAGCGCCGCGGCTGCCCGTACGGTCAGTTCGCAGGCTGTCGCGCGCAGCGCCAGCCGCCGGTCGACCGCCTCGCCGGCCGGCACCTCGTCGATGAGCCGGTACGCCTCCGCGCGCAAGGAACCGCCTTCGGCGTCCAGTGCCGCGGCGAGGTCCGCGGCCTCGGCCGAGCCGCGGCGCTCGGCAGTCCGCACCAGCTCAGCCACCACGGCCCGCAGCAGGCCGAACACCGCCGGAGTCACGTTGGCGGTCTTGGTCGCGTCACTCGCCAGCCATTGTTCGCGCGGCACGACGTCCACCACTCGGTCGGCACCCAGCTGTAGGCCGGACAGCTGGAGCGTCGTGGTGTGGGTCCCGCCCATCGCAGCCAGCGGCAACTCACCGCCGGCCGACAGCCCACGCTGCGGCTGAGCGTCGACGAGGAAGAAGACCAGATCGTCGCCGGCCTGCGCGCCGAGGAGGAACACGTCAGCCAGGCCCCACGAGGTGAACCAGCCGACCGTGCCGTCGACCGACCACCCGTCACCCGCCGGCCGGGCGGTGACCGCCGGCGGCCTCGGCCGGCGGACGTGGGCGACGGCGACCCCTGCCAACGACTCGCCGGTGGCCAGTGGTCGCAGATAGCGGCCGCAGACAGCGGGGTTGCCCGAGGCGACGGTCATCGCGAGCGGCAGGGCGTGCTGAGTGAGGACGAACCAGGTATTTCCGCACGCGCCGCTCAGCGTCTCGGTCACCGCCCGGGCGACCGCCGGCGCCGCCGCACCGCCGCCGGCATCGGCCGGCCCGGCCAGACCGATCAGGCCGGCGTCGCGCAACGCGTGCACGTGTGTGAGCGGCACCCCCTCGGCATCAACCTGCTGCGCGCGGGGAGTCAGCAGCCGATCGGCGAGCTCCTGCGCCCGGCCGACGGCAGGCTCGCGGGCGAGGAGCGCCGGGGTGGCGAGCAGTGAGGGCACTCCAGGAGCCTATGCGGACCCGTCGCCGGTAACACCGCCCGACAGCCGTCCGCCACGCCGTACCGCAGCGACTAAGGTTGCCGCCCATGCGGTTCGGAATAGACGTGGCCCAGCAGCGGATGGACTGGGACGAGCTGGTTGCTCGCACCCGCTTCGCCGAAGACCTCGGCTTCGACGGGGCCTGGGGGTTCGATCACTTCCAACCGATGTACGGCGAAGGCGCCGGAAACTGCTTCGAGGGGATGACCACGCTGGCCGCACTGGCCGGTCAGACCACTCGGATCCGGTTAGGACTGCTGGTCACCGGAGTGACCTACCGGCACCCGTCGGTGCTGGCGGCCGAGGCCGTGACCGTCGACCATGCCTCGCACGGCCGCCTGGAGCTGGCCCTGGGTGCGGCATGGTTCGAGGACGAGCACCGCGCACTGGGCATCGAGTTCCCGCCGACCGGCGAGCGCTTCGACCGGCTCGAAGACGCGCTCGAGGCGATTACCCGACTGATGACCGGCGACCCGGTCTCCTACGACGGGCACCACCTGAGCATTCGGGACGCGCAGTTGCGGCCCACCCCGGTGCAGCAACCGCACCCCCCGATCTGGATCGGTGGTAACGGCCCCCGCCGCACCCTGCCACTCGTAGCGCGTTGGGCGGACGCCTGGCACGCGTTCGGCTCGCCCGATTCGCTGCGCGAATCGTCCAAACGGCTGGACCGGTTGGCCGAAGGGGCCGGCCGCGACCCGGCCGCGATTCTGCGAGCGGCCTCGCTGTCCCTGTCCGAGCCCGCTGACGACATCCGCCGGACGATCCGAGGATGGCAGGACGCCGGCTACGGCTACCTGGTCTGCGGCTGGCCGGAGGAGGGCCGCGACCAGGTCGAGCGCTTCGCCCGCGAGGTCCTGCCCGAGTTCAGCTGAGCTCGGCCATCGTGTACGCCGCCCGGTAGTCGAGCCCCGCGGCCCGGACCGCGGCACCCGCTCCGCGGTCGACGATCACGGCGACCCCGACGACCTCGGCGCCGGCTTCGCGTAGCGCGTCCACGGCGGCGAGCACGCTAGCGCCGGTGGTGGATGTGTCCTCCACCGCGAGTACCCGCCGGCCGGCAACGTCAGGGCCCTCGATGCGGCGCTGCAGCCCGTGCGCCTTGCCCTCCTTGCGCACGACGAACGCGTCCAGCGGCCGGCCACCGCCGGCGGCGGCGTGCAGCATCGCCACCGCCACCGGGTCGGCGCCCAACGTCAGCCCGCCGACGGCGTCGTAGTCCCATCCGCCGGTCGTGTCCAGCATCACACTGCCGACAAGCGGCGCGCCCGCGTGGTGCAAGGTGACCCGGCGCAGGTCGACGTAGAAGTCGGCCTGCTGTCCGCTGGAGAGCGTCACCGGGCCGCGGACCACGGCCAACTCGCGGATGAGCGGCAGCAGCCGGTCGCGATCGGTCACGGGTTGCGAGCTTACCGGCGGCGGGTCAGCGCTTACCCGCGCAACTGACGCAGTGCGTCGCCCACGGCAGCGCTGCCAGCCGCTCCGTGCCGATCGCCTCGCCGCAGACGTCACAACGGCCATACGTGCCCTCGGCCAGCTTTGCCTGGGCCCGCCTCACGTCCAGGAGCATCGCGCCGAGGCCTTCGTGTGCGGCGACCTGGGAGAGCCGCTCGACGGCAACACTGGTGCCCTCGCCCACCCGCTTGCCGAAGGAGATGCCGCCACTGTCCACGGTGGGCGCCTCCAGGCCGAGAATTTGATGCTCCAGCTCGGCCCGTTTGCGCTGCAGGGCCGCCGGCACGTCGTCCTCAGGGTGCGCCTCATGCCAGGCCGCGAGGACTTCGCGCTCGCGTTCGGGCGGGAGGCCGGGGACCGGCCGGTCCGACCGGTGCGGCACCGGGCCTGCATCGCGCAGCCACTGCCAGGTGTCCCGGACGGTGCCGGCGACCGGCCGGCAACGCAGCCCGGCCGCGAGCGCGGCCGACGTGTCGACGTCCTCACCACCGGGGAACTCTGCTGCCGGCAGCCAGTACGGCAACTCGATCCACGGCTCGACTCCGTGTGCTACCAGGAAGTCATCGTCGGCCCAGACGAAGGTGGCGTCCGCGCCGGTGGCATCCCGAACCGCTCCGAGCAGTTCGCCGAACGACGTTTGGCCCGGCGGCCCGCTCGCGGCCATCGCCCCTATCACGCGCGTCTGTCCACAGCGGACCAGCCAGCTCCCCAGGTCGCGAGCGTCCACCATGGACAGTGGGCGCTCGGCCGGCCCCGGCGCCAGCACCTCGCCGCCGGCGGCGACCCGCAGGATCCACCACGGCAGCCGGCCGACGTTGTCACCGACCCCCACGATGTGCCCGGCGCGGGCGAGGGTGCACCGACCGGCGAAGTGTTCCTCCACCGCGCGCTCGCAGCCGGCCTTGAGCTCGCCGTAGTGGCCGTCCTCAGCGCCGGCGTCGGCCGGGCAGGCGAATGTCGGCGTGTCGGCGCGGACCGGCTGCTCGGGCCACCCCTCGTACGCCGACACGCTCGAGACGAAGACGTAGTGGCCGACCGAGTCGGCCAGGGCGCGGCCGCCGGCGCCCACCACCCGCGGCACGTAGCCGCAGGTGTCCACCACGAAGTCCCACTCGCGCCCCGCCAGCGTCGCGAGGCCCTCGGCCGTCTCACGATCCCCGAGCAGCGACTCGGCGGCCGGCGGCACGCCCGCACCCGTCCGGGTCAGCGTCGTCACCTCGTGCCCGGCTTCCAGCCCGGCGCTCACCACGGCCGGTCCGAGGAAGTGGCCGCCGCCGATCACCAGCATCCGCATGCCCCGGACTCTGCCGGTGCAGGAGCGGCGGCACCACCCGTTTGCGCTACCCGCGAACCGCCAGACCGCGGTTCCACCACCGCGGGTCGGTGACAGCCTGCGACCGGACCCAGTCCATATGCGGGTAGACGGTGTTGCGCATGCCGTACGCCATGACCATGCCAGCGACCGCCCAGCGTCGCGCCCCCCTCGGCGTCTCCCGCAACAGCGCCCACAGCGCAGCGCTCAGCCAGGCGTAAGGCATTGCGTTGTACGTGCCCAACACCGCGGCCGGCAGGCCGTCGGTCTCGGCCACCACCGGGAGGGGCCGGACCCGGCGCACCGGGAAGACCAGGAAGTGGACCGCGACCGCGCCGTCGGCCGCGCCGGCGGCTCCGCCGGCGCCAGGAATGCCCCCCAGCCGACGGTCGACCCAACCAGCCCGAGTTGGGGCTGGCCGATCATGCCGAGGCCGGCGAAGAGTTCGAAGAGGTTGTGCACGGCAAATCCGCCGGCGGTAGCCAGATGGGCCGGGCGCGCCATTGAGGTCATTGCCGCACCTCTCCGGATCGAAGCCACAGGCCGGCGTGTGCCGGCTGCATCGTCTGCTCGATGACGCCGAGCAGGTCCGTCCGCACCGTCTCCAGGGCGACCTCGCTGCGCAGCCGGCGGGCGAAGTCGTCGATCGTGCGCTCCGCGTCGAAGCGGGCCCGATTGAACCTGTGATCGACAACACCCTG
>JALZAK010000016.1 GCA_030948385.1 Actinomycetota bacterium | reverse complement strand
GGCCCACGCTCACGCTGGTCAGCGGGAGTCGCGTCCACCGCTGCGGCGGGCGCGATTGCCGTGTCAGGCCCGCTGCTGCGTGAGCTCGGCGCGGTCGAGCAGATAGTCGGTCATCGGGCCGTACAGGTGCGGCGCAACATTGTCATCCAGCGGCACTGACACCAGGACCCGGTCCTCGGCCTCGCCGACGAACAGCGCCGGGTCGTTGCAGTCGGCGAAACCCACAGCGTCGATGCCTGCCTGACCAGCCGCGCCCGCCCATCCGTGGTCGGCCAGGACCAGGTCCGGTGGCGACTCGCCGGCGCCGGCCAGCGCGGCCAGGACAGCCCGCATCGGCTCCGGCGAATGCGTGTGGTGCAGCCCCAGCGTCCCCGCCAGAACGCCGACCCGGTCGACGTACTTGATCTTGTGCCCCTCGCCGCCGTACGGCCCGGCCGGGTGCCGCCAGCCCTCTGCCGGCGTCAGCAGCGTGCAGCCGGCCGCCGCGAGGGCGGCCGCCACCGCGGTGTGCACCGGCCGCAGCCCGTGCGGATGCCCGGTAGCGACGAACACCCGCTCGCGCCGGCTAGCCGCTGCCGCGATCCGGGCGGCCATCGCATCGAGCCGATCGAGCGTGCGGTCCGCACTGATCGTGTCGGCCCCGGCGCGCTGGTCCGGGTCCGGCGACACACCGCACCGCGTCGCCATCAACTCGAGCACGTCGGCAAACGACCATCGCCCGGTCGGTTCCAGGCCGAACAGGTACAACGGCTCGCGCCGGCTCATCCGGGCGAAGTTCTCCAGGTTCGCCTGCCTGGTCGTCGCCACGTCGCCGGCGATCCGGGATGCAATGAGGTGCGTGCGCAGCGCGCTCCGGCTCGGCGGTGTCATCGTCTCCAGGTTAGGCGTCGATGCCCGCAGGTAAGGTGCCGGGCGCGAGGTGAGGCCAGTGACGTCCTCCATCGAGGAGCTTCTCGCCAAGTGGGATGGCGAGGCCGTGGTGACGCGGTACGACGCCCGACATGACACGTACATGTTCATCGGGGTGCATTCGACCGCTCTCGGCGGCGCCGCCGGCGGCACCCGGATGCGTAGCTACGACCGGCCCGCCGACGCGCTGGCCGACACGATGCGGCTGGCCGAGGGGATGACTTTCAAGCTGGCCGCCGCGGGCCTGCCCAGCGGCGGCGGCAAGGCGGTTTTGGCGGTGCCGCGGCTGTTTGCCGGCGCCGAGCGCCGCGACCTACTACTGGGCTACGCCGACCTGATCGAGTCGCTGCATGGCACCTACCGGACCGGGCCGGACATGAACACCGGTGCCGCGGACATGGATGTGATCGGCGAGCGGACCCAGCACGTGTTCGGCCGGTCCCCGGAGCACGGCGGCGCCGGCAGCAGCGCGCCGGACACCGCGGTCGGGGTCTACCACGGCATCCGGGCCTCCTGCGGCCACGCGTTCGGCAGTCCCGACCTGGCCGGGCGGACCATCCTGGTCCAGGGCCTCGGCGGGGTGGGCCGGGTGCTCGTCGACCTGCTCAGCCGGGACGGGGCCCGCGTGCTGGTGACCGACATCGACGCTGACCGGGTAGCGGAAGCGCACCGCAGTGCCGGCGCCCAGCCGGTCGCGGCCGAGGCCTCGCTCACCACGCCGTGCGACGTTTTCTCCCCCTGCGCGACCGGCGGGATGCTCACGGCAGCGACGATCCCGCTGCTGCGTTGCCGGGTGGTAGCCGGCGCAGCGAACAACCAGCTGGGCGTCCGCGACGACGCCCGCCGGCTGACCGAGGCGGGCATCCTCTACGCGCCCGACTTCGTGATCAACTCTGGCGGCGCGCTGCACCTGTTCGGCCTGGAGGTCCTCGGCTGGACCGAGGCCGAGCTGGCGGCCAAGCTGACCGGCATCGGCGCCGCGCTGACCGAGATCTACCGCGGCGCGGCCGCGACCGGAGGTACCACAGAGGACGCTGCCGAGGCGCTGGCCCGGGCCCGCCTCGGCGCCGCCAGGCCGACCTAGGCTGACCCGGTGGCGTTCGCCGGTGACCTGCGCAGGGTGCTCCGGGAGCGCTGGTTCGGCCGGCTCTTCGCCACCCGCCTGACGTCGCAGACCGGCGACGGGGCCTTCCAGACGGCGCTCGCGTCCTACGTGTTCTTCGCCCCCGAGCGGCAGACCTCGGCCACCCAGGCGGCAGCGGCCTTCGCCACCCTGCTACTGCCGTACTCGATCGTCGGGCCCTTCGCCGGCGTCTTCATCGACCGCTGGCGGCGGCAGCGCATCCTGCTGGTCGGCAACCTGCTCCGCTCGGGAATGGTCCTCGGGGTGGTCCTCCTGGTGACCCTGCTGCCGGCCGGCCCGCTGTTCTACGTCGTCAGCCTGGCCGTGCTGTCGGTGAACCGCTTCTTCCTCGCGGCGCTGTCCGCGGCGCTGCCGCACGTCGTGCCCGACGAACTGCTGGTGACCGGCAACTCACTGTCCACCACGTCGGGCACGCTGGTCACCGTGTTCGGCGCCGGCATCGGCTTCGGCGTCCGCGGCCTGGCCGGCGGAGGCAACGCCGGGGTGGCAGCGATCCTGGCCGTAGCAGCCGCCTTCTACCTGTCGTCCTCGTTGTGCGCCACCACCATGGGCGACCGGTTGCTCGGGCCGGATCGGCCGGCCGGCGATGATGCACGGCGGGCGCTGCGCCACGTGGTCCGTGAGGTGAGCGCCGGCGCCCGGCACGTATGGGCGCACCGGCCGGCCGGGCTGGCCCTGGGGGCCATCGCCGCGCATCGCTTCTGCTACGGCATCTCGACGATCGCGACGCTGCTGCTCTACCGCAACTACTTCCCGCACGGCCGGTCGGCGGACCGCGGCCTCGCCGGTCTTGCCGCCGTGGTGGTCGCCTCGGGGCTGGGCTACTGTGTGGCGGCGCTGATCACGCCGGCCGCGACTCGCCGCTGGGGGCGGGAGCGATGGATCGTGGGCTTGTTCGCTGCCGCCGCCGTGGTCGAGGTCGTCCTCGGCGCGCCGTATCGCCAAGTGCCGTTCTTGGCGGCCGCATTCTTCCTCGGGATCGTGTCGCAAGGGGCGAAGATCACCGTCGACACAATCGTCCAGCAGTCCATTGAGGACGGCTACCGAGGTCGCGTGTTCTCCTTCTACGACATTCTGTTCAACGTCTCGTTCGTCTCGGCGGCCGTTTTCGCCGCCCTCGCCCTGCCCTCCAGCGGCAAGTCCTACGTCGTGCTGGCGACGATCGCTGCCGGCTATGCCCTCACCGCGGTCGGGTACGGGTGGCAGGCCTCGCGAATTCGAACTCTGTCCACTGTGGACAGCTAGGGTCCGCCGGCAGAGCCGCCCGCGATGCCTTCCTCGCGAGCCCAGGCCAGCAGCTCCTCCGTCGCGCGCTGCTCGCCGAGCGGGCCGTGCTCCATCCGCAGCGCCAGCAGGTGCCGGGATGCTCGGCCCACGAGCGGCCCGGGCGAAATACCGAGGATGTCTATGATCTGGCGGCCGTCGAGGTCCGGCCGGATCGCGTCGAGCTCCTCCCGCTCGCGCAGCCGCGCGATCCGCCCCTCGAGTGAGTCATAGGAGCGGGCGAGCGCGGCCGCCCGGCGTCGATTGCGGGTCGTGCAATCGGCCCGGACCAGCTTGTGCAGCCGGTCGAGTAAGTCGCCGGCGTCGGTGACGTAGCGGCGGACTGCGGAGTCGGTCCACTCGCCGGTGCCGTATCCGTGGAAGCGCAGGTGCAGGAACACCAGCTTGGCGACCTGGTCGATCACGCTGTTGGGGTAGCGCAGCGCGGCCAGCCGCTTGCGGACGAGCTTCGCGCCCACGCCCTCGTGGTGGTGGAAGGAGACGCCGCCGGCGGCCTCCTTGCGCCGGGTCGCCGGCTTGCCGATGTCGTGCAGCAGCGCAGCCAGCCGGAGTACGAGATCGGGACCCGCCTCGTCCTCCAGTGCCATCACCTGCTCCAGCACGGTCAGCGTGTGCGCGTACACGTCCTTGTGCTGGTGGTGCTCGTCGATCTGCATGCACAGCGCCGGAAGCTCGGGCAGGACCATCTCGGCCAGACCGGTCTGCACGAGCAGGGTCAAGCCGGCCCGCGGGTGCTCGCTGCACAGCAGCTTGGACAACTCATCGCGAACCCGCTCGGCCGATATCCCGCCGATCCGCCCGCACATGGACGTCATGGCCGCGACCACATCGGGGTCGACGGCGAAGCCCAACTCAGCGGCGAAACGCGCCGCGCGCATCATGCGCAGGGGGTCGTCAGAGAACGACGTCGAAGGCAGCCCGGGAGTACGCAGCCGTCGGTCGGCAAGGTCGGCGAGGCCGTCGTAGAGGTCGACGAACTGATGCTCGGGGAGCGAGACGGCCATCGCGTTCACGGTGAAGTCGCGGCGCAGCAGGTCGTCGTCGAGCCGGTGGCCGTAGGTCACGTCGGGGTGGCGGTCCAAGCCGTCGTAGCGCTCCGCGCGGTACGTGGTGATCTCCAGCCGGAACCCCTGGCGAGCCACCCCGACCGTGCCGAAGGCGATCCCGGTGGTCCAGGTGCCGTCGGCCCAGCCGTCGACGGCGGACAGCACCTGCTCGGGCCGCGCGTCGGTAGCAAAGTCCAGGTCCGCTTCCAGCCGACCCAGGAGCGCGTCGCGGACCGACCCGCCCACCAGGTACAGCTGGTGGCCGGCCGCCACGAACCGGCGACCCAGGTCGTCAGCCACCGGAGCCAGCCGGATCAGCTCGGCGACCAGCGTGCGCTGCGCCTCGGTGAGGGAACTGGCCACGACGCCTCAGCCTATCGGGAGCGGGGCGGCGCCTTCGCTATCGTCGATTGGTGCCCCGCAAACGCCAGCCGCAGCGCCGCCCGCGGCTGCAGCGCGTCGAGGAGACCTCAGCCGGCGGCCTGGTCGTACAGCAGGCCGGCGAGGCGGCCCGCGGCGCGCTGATCGGGCGGGTGGACCGGCGCGGCCGGCTGCTGTGGTCGCTGCCTAAGGGGCACATCGAGGACGGCGAGACCGCCGAGCAGACCGCCGTACGCGAAGTGGCCGAGGAGACCGGAATCACCGGCCGGGTCGTGGGCGAGCTGGGCACCATCGACTTCTGGTTCGTCGCCGAGGGGCGGCGGATCCACAAGACGGTGCACCATTACCTGCTGCTGGCCGAGACAGGCGAGCTCTCCGACGCCGACATGGAGGTCACCGAGGTGGCCTGGGTGCCGCTGGAACAGCTCGGCGACCGACTGGCGCACGAGGACGAGCGCCGGCTCGTCGCGAGGGTTCCCGCGCTGCTGGCCCGGCCGGCCTGAGACCCGCGGTGACAGAGGCGGCCGACGGGGCCGGGGCAGGCCGCAACAGCCGGGCGATGGCAGTCGGCACGGTCGCCTCCAGGGGCACCGGCTTCCTGCGCAGCATCGCCCTGGTCTACGTCCTCGGCGTCAAGCTGGTGCCGGCCGCCTACAACGCCGCGAACACCCTGCCCAACATGGTCTACGAGTTGCTCCTCGGCGGCATCCTGACCAGCGTCTTCGTGCCGCTGATCGTCAAGGCGCAGCGCCAGGACCCCGATGGGGGCGAGGCGTTCACCCAGCGGCTGCTCACCCTGACCGTCGTCGTGCTCGGGCTTGCCACCGCGGTTGCCGTACTGGCCGCACCACTGCTGGTCAGCCTGCAGGGCTTCGGGGCGCACGACCCGCACCAGCGGGACCTGGCCGTCGCGCTGGCCCGGCTGCTCCTGCCGGAGATCCTTTTCTACGGGATCGGCGCGGCATTGGCCGCGGTGCTGAACACCCGCGGGCAGTTCGCGGCGCCGATGTGGGCGCCGGTCGTCAACAACGTGGTCGTGCTGGGTACGTGCGCGGTCTTCCTGGCGCTGCCCGGCTCCGACCCGCTGACCCCGGCGAGCATCACCACCGCTCAGGTGTTGGTGATCGGGATCGGTACCACGTTGGGGATCGTGGCGCAGGCGGCGACGCTGTGGCCGGCGCTGCGCAGGGTGGGGTTCCGGTGGCTGTGGCGGCTGGACGTGCGACATGCGCGGCTGCGCGAGGCCGCCGGGCTGGCCGGCTGGATGCTTGCCTATGTCGCTGTCAGCCAGGTCGGCGTCATCGTGGTCCAGCGGCTGGCCGTACTGATTGAGGGGGCGCATCCCCAGGTCGCCGGGTACACCGTCTTCGTCAACGCCCAACTGCTCTTCATGCTGCCGCACGGCATCGTCGCCGTCTCCATCATCACCGCTCTACTACCCCGGATGAGCCGTGCGGCGGTGGACGGCCGGCCGCGTGAGGTGGCCCGCGATCTGTCGCTGGGCACCCGGCTGTCCTCGGTCATCCTGCTCCCGGTGACCGCGGCGTTCATCGCGCTGGGCCCGGCCCTCGGCATCCTCTTGTACTCCTACGGCCGGAGCAGCCTGCGCGACGGTCGGGCCATCGGGGTCACGCTGGCCGCCGGCGCGCTCGGCCTGCTGCCGTTCGCGGTCAGCCAGATGCAGATTTTCGCCTTCTACGCACTGCGCGACACCCGCACGCCGGCCCTGGTGAACATCGCCGTCGTCGCGGTAAAAGTCGCTGTCGACCTCATCCTCTACGCCACCCTGCCGCCCAGGAACGTGATCGAGGGGTTGATGTGGGGCAACACGGCGTCCTATCTGGTCGCGGTGGTGGTGTCCGGCCTGCTGCTGTCGCGCCGGCTGGGTGGCCTGGACACCCCGCGGGTGCTGCGGACGGTCGCCCGGCTGAGTGTGGCCGCGGCCGCCGGCGGCGTGCTGGCGTGGGCGGTTGGCGCCGGCATCGGCGCCCAACTCGGCACCGGGCAGCCGGTGGAGGCGCTCATGCTCGTCGCCGGCAGCCTGCTCGGCGGGCTGGTCTTCGTGGCCGTAGCGCTGAGGCTGCGGGTCGGCGAGGTGCGCGAGGTCATCGGCACCGTCCGGGGACGAGCCGGCCGCGGAGTAGCCGGCCCGCCAGGGGATCGGCTTTAGCCAGTCTTCCGACCCGCCGACAGGACAAGGTCGGCTCGCCGTTGCACAGTCGTGACTGGCCTGGAGGCACGCAGTTTGAGATTCTTCGCCGCGGGAGCGATGCCGCACGCACCGGACGTTGTCGCCCGAATGCGATGCTTACCCTCAGTGGGGCTGGGGAGACCATCGTGAGGCTCGAGGCAGGAGGACGCGTGGCGACGGACGCCGAGTGCGTTCCCCGGCAAGGCATGCTCTTCGCCGGACGCTACCGCCTGCAGGCTCCGCTACAACCCCAGAGCCACGGCAGCATCCGCCAGCAGCACTGGCGCGGGCTCGACGAGACGCTCGCCCGGCCGGTGCTGGTCTCGGTGATCGAAGGGTCCGGGCCGGATGCCGCCGACCTGCTCAGCGCGGCCGTAGCGAACGGGCGGGTTGCCCATCCCGGAATCGCGAGCGTCTTCGACGCCGCTCACGTCGACGGCTGCACGTACGTGGTCAGCGAGTGGGTCGACGGTCCGACCCTGCACAGCGTCGTCGTGCGCGACGGGCCACTGGGGACCGGGGAGGCTGCCGCGGTGTCGCGCTCCGCGGGTGAAGCGGTCGCCGAGTTGCACCGCAACGGCTTGGTGCACGGCAACCTGCACCCCAGCAACGTCCGGATCACCGGAGACGGCGGGGTGAAGCTCACCGAACTTCGTACCGACGGTGGAGCGAACCAGGCCGACGACGTGCGCTCCCTGGGTGCCCTTCTCTACCTCAGCCTCACCGGGCGGTGGCCGGCCCGCCCGGCCGGCGGGCCGCTGCCCGACATCCCCGCGGCACCTGAGGACGACCGCCGGCCGTGCACCCCGCGGCAGGTGCGAGCCGGCGTTCCGGGCAGCCTGTCCGCCCTGGCTATGCGGGCGCTGTACCCCGAGCAGTCGGGTCTGAGTGCCGTCGGCTTCGCCGAGGCCCTGAACGGCCACGCCGAGGAGTCCATGACGGGGCCGCTGCCTCTCGTCGAGGAGGTCGTCGAGGAGCCCCGGCCTTCCCGGCTGCGCCGGCTCGGCATTCCCATCCTGGTACTGGCCCTGATTGCCCTCGCCGGCCTTGTCCTGGGCATCTGGCTCGGTGCCTTCCCCGTCCCCACCGGCGGATACCAGCCCTTCGGTGGCAACGACCGGGTCAAGGCCTCGCCCTCCGCGGCCACCGTCGTGGAAACGCCGCTGCAGGTCGCCCAAGCCAGCATCCTGGATCCGCAGGGCGACGGCACCGAGCTGGCGCATGCCGACCGGGTCATCGACGGCAAGCCCGATACCGCGTGGCGCACCGATGACTACAAGAGTGCGAAGTTCGGCGGCCTCAAGACCGGCATGGGCGTGCTACTCGACCTCGGCGACACCAAGACAGTGCACAAGGTGACGGTCGAATTTCAGGAAGCGGGAGCCGCGGTGGAGTTGCGGTACTCCGACGGCCAGAGCAGCTCGCCCGACGGCTATCACACGGCCGCCAGGCAGCCCAACGCGCCGGCAACCGTCACCTTCACTTTGACCAAGCCGATCACCGCGCGGTACCTCCTGATCTGGCTGACGACGCTGCCGCCGCACAACGGCCAGTACGGCGCGGGTGTCGCCGAAGTGCACGTCAGCTGACGGGTACGTTCGCGCCGTGGATGGCGGGCCCGAACGCGCCACCGGCCGAAACGGTGATTCGCGATCCGATGCCGAACTTCTCCGGGCACACGTGGCCGGCGATGCCGAGGCCTTCGGCGAGATCGTCCGCCGGCATCGTGACCGGCTGTGGGCGGTTGCGATGCGGACCCTGGGCGACCGAGAGGAAGCTGCTGACGCGCTGCAGGATGCTTGCATCTCCGCCTTCCGGGCCGCGGCCGGTTACCGCGGCGACGCCGCGGTAACGACCTGGCTGCACCGGATCGTGGTCAACGCATGCCTGGATCGGATCCGCCGGCGGGCGGCCCGGCCGGCCGGACCGCTTCCCGACACCGGACCCGGGGAACCGGCGGAGCCGCGCGATGCCATCGCCGAACTCGACACCAGCCTGGCGGTGGAAGCCGCGCTGGCCGAGCTGCCGTCAGAGCAACGGGCCGCGATTGTGCTGGTAGACATCGAGGGTCATTCGGTGGCGGTCGCGGCGGCGGTCCTCGACGTCGCCGAGGGGACCGTCAAGAGCCGGTGTTCCCGCGGCCGGGCCCGGCTGGCCGTGCTGCTGGCCGGGCTACGGAACCCCGGGCCGCTCGGCGACGTCGAAACCTCGAGCATGCCGCGAAGGGAGCAGTTGTGAGCGAGCCGGCCACGGGTGGCCATCCCGGCATCGAGGCTCTCGCCGACCTCGACGCCGGCTTGCTGGACGGCACCCGCGCCGAGCCGGCGGTCCGCGCGCACCTCGCCGCGTGCGCACCCTGCGCCGGCCTCCTGGCGGCGGTGCGGAGCACGGCGGACCGCCTTGCGA
>JALZAK010000010.1 GCA_030948385.1 Actinomycetota bacterium | reverse complement strand
GTGTTGACGCTGCGCGGCCGGCTCCTTTCCGATGCGGTGGTGCGGGCCCTGCTCGATTAGCTGGTCGGTGGACGCGGGCTGCGTGCTACTTCACCAGCCGGATGGTCACCGGATAGCGGTAGGTTTCGCCCTTGTTCGCGGCGAGGCCGGCGATGATGCAGAACGCGATGTTGGCGATGATGACGACCGGCACGAAGATGATGCCGATGATCAGGAAGCTCAGGATGAACGTCGCGACCCACGCAATGGCGATGGTGATCTGGAAGTTCAGCGCTTCGACCGCGTGGTAGCGCGTGTACGGGGACTCGTTGCCCTTGGTCAGCATCACGATCAGCGGGGCGATGAACCCCAGCACGATGCCACCGATGTGGCTGAGCATGCTCCAGAGCGTCTCGTCGGAGGTCAACGGCCGTCCTACCAATGGCGAGAAGGGCCCGGGAGCCCCGGCTGCGGGCGGCTGGGAGTAGGCCGGAGTGGCCGGTGAGGAGCCGTAGCTCTGCTGGGGCGGGGGAGCGTAGCTCTGCTCTGGGGGAGGCGGTGGGGCGTAGCCGCTCGGCTGGTCGGAGGCGGGATCCTGTGGTGCATTCGGGTCAGTCATGGCGGACAGACTAGGGCCGATCGGCCCGTTGGACTAGCAAATCGCGCAGATTTTCGGGCCGGACTCGGGCAACTGCCCCAACCGGCCCTCGCCGTGCGGTCTGGGGAAACCGGGTCAGCCCGCCACGACGGGTACGCCGCCCCGCCAATTCAGGTCGGCGACGTACATCCCCCGGTAACTGATCGTCTCGTCCCACCCGTGGAAGGCGATATGGGTGCGCCCGGACGGATCGGTGAATGCGTCCTCACCGCCCGGCCCGATCACCTTCGAACCGGCCGAGGTCAGCAGCGGGCCGGCCGCCTTGCGGTAGGGCCCGGTCAGCCGTGCCGAAGTGGCGTACCCCGTGGCGTAGTCCGCACCGGAGTAGTCGTTCGCGGAGTAGAACAGGACGTATTCCGCTCCGTGCCGGATCAGCACGGGCGCCTCGATCAGGTGACCTTCCCAGGGCTGATCCTGCTTGATCAGACGTTGCGGCGGGCCGGTTAGCCGCACACCGTCCGGCGACACCGGTTGCAGGTACAGCCAGGTGTCCTTGCCACAGCAGTTGCCGTCGTTCTTCCACAGCAGGTAGCGCCGGCCGCCCGGCTCGACGTAGGAGGCCGGGTCGATGGCACCGCCGTCCGCGGCTGGGCAGACAAGCGGCGCCTTCTCGACCGGGGTGAACGGCCCGGCGGGGGAGCGGCCCCGGGCCACCCCGATGCACTGCACATCGGGGGAGGCGCTGTGTGCTGCGAAATACATGACGTACCCGCCGCCGGCACCGGCCGCGACCGCGGACACGTCCGGCGCCCAGGTCCGCCCGGAGATCGCCCACGCTGGCAGCCGGGGCAGTGGATCGGCGGTCGCGACCGTCCACTTGCGCAAGTCTGTGGACGTGGCCATCTGCAGGTTGCGGCCGCCTCCGGTCGGTTGCGTTGCGTACGCGTAATAGGTGCCACCGACGCGGAGAACGTCGGGATCGGGGAAGTCCTGGTCGATGACAGGGCCGGGGGCGTGGTGCGTCACAGCCGCCGGCGGGTGCCGGACCGGCGCGGACGAGCAGGCGGCAACCACGATCAGCGTGCACGCGAGGCCGGTGGCCCACCGAGATGACATGGCTGCGCCCTACCCCGTCTGCCCTGACCTCACGCGATCAAGCGGGGGACGCCACCGGCACGCCGTATGATTGGCACTCACCGTTGACGAGTGCCAGGAAGGTGGCCGTGACCCTCGACGAGCGCAAGCTCGAGGTCCTGCGCGCCATCGTCCAGGACTACGTGTCCAGTCACGAGCCGGTCGGCAGCAAGGCGCTCGCCGAGCGGCACTCGCTGGGTGTCTCGCCCGCCACGATCCGCAACGACATGGCTGCGCTGGAGGACGAGGGCTACATCGCCCAGCCGCACACCAGCGCCGGCCGCATCCCCACCGACAAGGGATACCGGCTGTTCGTCGACCGGCTCTCCCAGCTCAAACCGCTGACCACGCCCGAGCGCCGCGCCATCGTGTCGTTCCTCGACGGTGCCATCGATCTCGATGACGTCGTCCGACGTACGGTCCGGCTGCTGGCCCAGCTGACCCGCCAGGTGGCCGTGGTGCAGTACCCCAGCCTGTCCCGTAGTTCGGTCCGGCACCTGGAGCTGGTGCACCTGTCGGCGGCCCGGTTGCTGCTCGTGCTCATCACCGACACCGGGCGGGTCGAGCAGCGGGTGGTCGAGCTGCCGGTCCCGCTGGCCGAGGATCAGGTGGGGGAGTTGCGCAGCATCGTCAACGCCGGCCTGACCGGGCGCCGGCTGGCGGAGGCTCCGGCCCAGGTGGAGTCGCTGCCGGACGCGGTGCCCGTGGCACTGCGGCCGGTCATGGTCTCGCTGAGCACGGCCCTGCTGGAGACCCTGGTCGAACGTCCCGAGGAGCGGGTCATGCTGGCCGGTACGGCCAACCTCAGCCGCAGTGCGCTGGACTTCCCCGGCAGCATCTATCCCGTTCTGGAGGCGCTGGAGGAGCAGGTGGTGCTGCTCAAGTTGATCGGTGAGGTCGAGTCGCCCACCACGTTGCGGGTCCTGATCGGTGAGGAGAACCTGGTTGAGGGCCTGCGCAACACGTCCGTGGTGAGTGTTGGCTATGGCCATGGTGATCAGGCATTGGCCGGCCTTGGTGTGCTCGGGCCGACCCGGATGGACTACCCCGGCACGATGAGCGCGGTCCGCGCGGTCGCGCGCTATGTCGGCGAACTGCTGGCCCGGCAGTGAGCCCCCTGTCGGGCCGGGTCTGACCGTGCCGCCACGCGACTACTACGCCATCCTCGGCGTGCGTCCCGGCTCGACGGCCGAGGAGATCAAGCGGGCCTACCGCAAACTTGCTCGCGAGCTTCATCCCGACGTCAACCCCGACCCCGGCGCGCAGCAGCGCTTCGCCGACGTGTCCGCCGCCTACGAGGTGCTGACAGATCCGGCCAAGCGCGAGATCGTCGATCTCGGCGGGGACCCGCTGGCACCGGCCGGCGCCGGCGGCGCCGGCGCGCCGTTTCCCATGGGCTTCCAAGACATCATGGACGCCTTCTTCGGCGGTGGAGGGGGACCCCGGGGGCCGCGGACCCGGACCCGCGCGGGAGCCGATGCGCTCATCAGGCTGGATCTCGACCTGACCGAGGCGGCCTTCGGCGTCAGCCGCGAGATCACCGTCGAAACGGCTGTCCGGTGCACTGCGTGTGCCGGCGCCGGCACCGCCCCGGGCACCCATCCCTCCACGTGCGAAGCGTGTGGCGGGCGAGGCGAGGTGCAGACCGTGCAGCGGTCCCTGCTCGGCCAGGTGATGACATCCCGGCCCTGTGCCGCTTGCGGCGGTCACGGCACTGTCATCCCGCACCCCTGCCCCTCATGCGCCGGCGACGGCCGGGTGCGGGCCCGCCGCACCATCTCGGTCAAGGTGCCGGCGGGCGTCGAGGACGGGATGCGCATCCGGCTGACCGGGCAAGGCGAGGTCGGCCCCGGCGGCGGCCAGCCGGGCGACCTGTACGTCGAAATCCGCGAGCGCCGGCATGAGTTCTTCACCCGTGAGGGTGAGGACCTGCACTGTCACGTCACCCTGCCGATGACCGCGGCCGCGCTGGGCACCTCCACCTCACTGTCCACACTCGACGGTGAGGAGCAGCTGGAGGTCAGGGCCGGCACCCAGTCGGGCACGGTGATCACTCTGCGCGGGCGGGGGGTGCCACGGCTGCGCAGCAGCGCACGCGGGGACCTGCACGTGCACATCGATGTGGCGACACCCGTCCGGCTCGACGCCGAGCAGGAGGAGCTGTTGCGTCAGCTCGCCGCACTCCGCGGCGAGCAGCACCCGGAGGCCGCCGTGCGGTCCTCGGGTGGCCTTTTCTCCCGGCTCTGGGGCGGCGCCCGCTGACCGAGCCGCTGTTCCTCGTCGAGGCCCTGCCGGCGAGCGGACGGGTCGTCCTGGACGGTGCCGAGGGCCACCACGCGGCGAAGGTCCGCCGGATCAGGGCGGCCGAGCAGGTGTCGCTCAGCGATGGCGCCGGCGGACTGGCCAGGTGCACCGTTGTCGCGGTGGCCGGCGGGTCCCTGGAGCTGCAGGTGGACGTCCTGACCCGGGTTCCCGCGGCGGACCCGCGCCTGGTGGTGGTGCAGGCGCTGGCCAAGGGCGATCGTGGCGAACTCGCCGTCGAGTTGATGACCGAGCTCGGAGTCGACGAGGTCGTGCCCTGGGCGGCCGGACGGTCGGTAGTGCAGTGGCGCGGTGAGCGTGGGGCGCGGGGATTGCAACGCTGGCGCTCAGCGGCCCGCGAGGCAGCGAAGCAGTCCCGTCGGCCCTGGTTGCCACAGATCTCGGCCCCCTGCGACGCGGCCGGGGTGGCCGCCCGGCTCCGCATGGCCACCCGGGCGCTGGTCCTGCACGAGGCCGCCGACGCGGCGCTGTCCGGTGTGGAAGTGCCGCCGGCCGGTGAGATCGTGCTGGTGGTCGGGCCCGAGGGCGGCATCACCCCGGACGAACTGGAGACGTTCGCCGCGGCCGGCGGGCTTGCCTGCCGGCTCGGGCCGAACGTCCTGCGGACCTCCACCAGCGGTGCCGCCGCGCTGGCAGCCCTGTCGGTCCGCATCGGTCGCTGGACCTAGGCCGGCGCCCCAGCCGACGACGGATCAGGGCTGGGTGTAGGGCCGGACAACGAGCTCGGCGATCCGGCCGTCTGCGGCCGAGGCGGTCTGCGCCACCAGTACGTACCGGCCGGATGGCAGCGGAGTGGCCGAACCGCCCAGCGTCGCGGTCCACGGCAGCACCGGGCCGGCCGATCCACTGTGACCGGTCGACACGGTCCGGCCGCCGGCGTCCAGCGCCCGCACCATGACCGCCTCGTCGATGCCGGCCACCCGCCCGACCACCTTGACGACACCCGGCGCCGCCGGCGCCGCACCGGTCACCCGCAGCCCCGGCGCGTCCGCCCGGACGACCACGTACGGCGCAGTGGAGCCACGGGCAACCCGGACCAGGTACACCGTGGTCACGGGGAACAGCTGGTTGTTCGGATTCCGGCCACTCAGCACCACGCCCAGCCCTGCCTCCAGCGGGTGCGTCGCGGTGGCCTCGAGTGGGTCGGTGATCCCGATGAAGTCGCGGGCGAAGTGCAGCGCGGTCGCCTTGGGGTCGGTGAGGTACCCGCGCCGGCCGGCCGAGACGTCGCCCGGCTCGCCGACCGCCGCCTGGCTCCGGCTGGGGTACGGCCACACGGTGGCCAGGTCGGGCAGGCCGGCCGGCGGCGGGCTCTGCGTGCCGCCGGGCGTGGGCGAGTTCACCGGGCCGGGGGTCGGCGAGACCACCCGGTGGGCCGGCGGGGATGCCGTACGGCGGGCTGGCAGGAGATGCGGCGCGACCAGGATGGCGGCGACGGCCGCCGACGCGCCCACCAGCGCCACCGAGGGGACCAGCCAGCGCAGCCGCGACCGCCGCGCGTCGACCCGAGCCCGAATCCTGGTCAGCCCATCACCGGCCGGCTCGTAGGATTGGGCCTGCGACTCCAGCGTGTCGCGCAGCAGTCGATCCAGTTCGTCGCTCATCGCTCCTCCAGCACCTTGCGCACGGCGGCCAGGCCGCGCGACGCATGGCTCTTGACCGCGCCGGCGCTGATCCCCATCGCCTCGGCGATCTGCGCCTCCGAGAGGTCCTCGTAGTAGCGCAGCACCAGACACTCCCGTTGCCGCATCGGCAGGTCGCGCAGCGCCGAGAGGACCGCCGCGCGTTCGATCGCCTCCATGGCGCCGTGCTCTGCCGAGGCTGCGTCCGGCATTGCCTTTGGCGGATGCCGTTCGACGACCTGCCGATGGCGCATCCGCGATCGGGCGAGATTGACCACGGTGGCCCGCAGGTATGCCTCCGCCGCCTGCGGATCGCGCAGCCGGCGCCAGGCCGCATGCATCTTGACGTACGCGTCCTGGACGACCTCCTCGCTGGTCGACAGGTCGTCGAGCAGGAGAGCAGCCAGCCGGACCAGCCGCCGGTAGTGTGCGGTGTAGAGCGCGGTGAGCGCGCTGTCGGCGTCGAGCGTGCGCTCGCCGGGTCGCCGGGTCGTGGCGGTCATGGTTGCGCTCAGTGTGCTCCCCACACCGACAAGGACGCGCAACTGCCCTGAGCGGTTTACCGGCCGTCCGCCCTACCATCGCGGCATGCCCGAGGACTGTCTGTTCTGCAAGATCGTCGCCGGCGAACTTCCCGCCACGGTGGTGCACGAGGGGGAGCGCACGCTGGCCTTCCGGGACGTATCGCCGCAGGCTCCCACCCACGTACTGGTGATTCCCAAGGCGCACCATGTCGACGCCGGCGCCCTGGCCGAAGCTGACCCGGACCTGCTGCTCGAGGTGCATCGAGCCGCGGCGGCCGTCACGCGGGCCGAGGGGATCGCGGCCACCGGCTACCGGCTGGTGTTCAACACGGGGAGAGATGCCCAGCAGAGCGTCGCCCACGTCCACTTGCATGTTCTGGGAGGCCGGACGATGGGCTGGCCGCCCGGGTGAGCACCGAGGCTGCCGGCCGGCGCTGCGAACGGCTGGTCCGTGAGCTGCAGGCCGAACACCGAGTGCCGGCGGTCAGCGCCGCCGTTTCACGCGCCGATCGTCCACTGTGGACGGTGGCAGTCGGCGAGGCGAGCCCGGGACGTGCCGCCACCGCGGACACCGCCTTCCGGATCGGGTCGATCACCAAGACCTTCACCGCCGTGCTGGTCATGCAACTGCGCGACCAGGGTCTGCTCGACCTCGACGCGCCGCTCTCCCGGCATCTCGACGTGCCGGCGCACGGAGAACTGACGCTGCGCCACATGCTCGCTCACCTGTCCGGGCTCCAGCGCGAGCCGCACGGCGACGTCTGGGACACCCTGCGGGTGCCCGAGACGGCCCGGTTGGTAGCCGAATTGGAGCAGGCCGAGCGAGTGCTGCCTCCCGGCCGGCGCTGGCACTACTCCAACCTGGCGTACTCCCTGCTCGGCGAGGTGGTCGCCAGGGCGGCCGGCGCCGGCTGGGCCGAAGTGCTGCACGACCGGCTGCTCGGGCCGCTCGGGCTGGACCGGACGACCCTCGAGCCCACCGAGCCGGCCGCTACCGGCTACCTGGTCGAGGCCTACAGCGACGTTGCCCACCCCGAGCCCATCGTGGACATGGCCGGCGTCGCGCCGGCGGCGCAGCTGTGGAGCACGGCGGCAGACCTGGCCAGCTGGGGGATGTTCCTGGCAGATCCGGATCCGGCTATCCTGGCCCCCTCGACGATCGAGGAGATGTGCCAGCTCACCACCGTGGTGGATAACGACGACTGGCGGGTCGGCTGGGGCCTCGGCCTGATCCTCGTCCATCGCGGTGACCGCACTGTCCACTGCGGACACGACGGCGCGATGCAGGGCTTCCTCGCCGGCATGTACACCCGGCGTGACGCCAAGGTCGCAGCCGTGGTCCTGGGCTCCTCGGGAACGGCGTCGGCGATCTGCGACCTGCCGCACGCGCTGCTCGCCGCCACCCTCGAGGAGGACCCTGCTGACGTCCAGCCCTGGCGGCCGGGGTCCGCGCCACCGGAGGGCCTGCGCAGTGTCCTGGGGGTGTGGTGGTCGGAAGGGATGGAGTACGTCTTCTCCTGGCACTCGGAGCGGTTGGAGGCCCGGGCCCGTGCTGCGCCGGCTGCGAAGCCGCCGTCGGTGTTCGCCATGGAGTCCGCCGATCTGCTGCGGGTGGTGTCCGGCCGGGAGGCCGGCGAAAAGTTGCGGCTGACCCGCGACGAGCGCGGCACGGTGGTCGTGATGCACTGGGCCACCTACCGATGTACGCGTGCCCAGGAGGGCGCGGCAGCCTCGCGCGGGTAGCATCGGGGGGTCACACCCCCGGATCGGAAGCAGGCCGGCAGCGACGTTGCCCGACACGCCCACCAGCGGCTCAGCGACCGCCACGAAGATCGTCGTACCTCCCTCCCACGCGATGGTGAGCCTGCTCGGCTCCGGAGATGAGTTGCTCCGGGTGGTCGAGCGGGCCCTCGCCAGTGACGTCCATGTGCGCGGCAACGAGATCACCATCACCGGCGAGCCGGCCGACAATGAGGTGGCCGTCGATCTGTTCACCGAGCTGATCGCCCTGTTGGAGAAGGGCGAGGTGCTGACCGCCGACTCGGTTCGCCGCACCGTCGGCATGCTGGCCAGCGGATCCGACGAGCGCCCGGCCGAGGTGCTGACGCTGAACATCCTGTCCCGGCGCGGTCGCACCATCCGCCCGAAGACGCTGAACCAGAAGCGGTACGTGGATGCGATCGACAAGCACACCATCGTCTTCGGCATCGGGCCGGCCGGCACCGGCAAGACATATCTGGCGATGGCGAAGGCGGTGCAGGCCCTGCAGTCCAAGCAGGTCAACAGGATCATCCTGACCAGGCCGGCGGTGGAGGCGGGGGAACGGCTCGGCTTCCTGCCGGGCACGCTGTACGAGAAGATCGATCCGTACCTGCGCCCGCTCTACGACGCACTGCACGACATGGTCGATCCCGACTCGATCCCGCGACTGATCCAATCAAGCACCATCGAGGTCGCTCCGCTGGCGTACATGCGCGGTCGCACACTCAACGACGCGTTCATCATCCTGGACGAGGCGCAGAACAGCTCAGCCGAGCAGATGAAGATGTTCCTCACCCGGCTGGGCTTCGGCGCCAAGATGGTCGTCACCGGCGATGTCACCCAGGTGGACCTCCCCTCGGGCACCCGCAGCGGACTGCGGGTGGTCCGCGAGATCCTCGACGGCGTCGAGGATGTGCACTTCTCCCTCCTCACCAGCGGTGACGTCGTCCGGCACCGGCTGGTCAGTGACATCGTCGACGCCTACGCCAGGTGGGACGAGTCCAACGATGCGCCGGCGGCCGCTCCGGTCAGCCGCGGGCGCCGCCAGCGGGGGCGGTAGGACACCGTGACCGTGGAGGTCGCCAACGAGTCGGGTGTCTCGCTGGACGAGGCCGGGCTGGCCGCGCTGGCCGGCCATGTGCTCTCGGAGATGGGCGTGAACCCGCTGGCGGAGCTGTCCGTGCTACTCGTCGACGAGGGTTACATGGAAGAGCTGCACCGGCGCTGGATGGGCGAGGCCGGGCCGACGGACGTACTGGCCTTTCCGATGGACGAGCTGGAGATTGCCCGGGGGCCTGGGGCGGACACCGTGGCGTCGGAGTTGACCCTGCTCGGCGATGTCGTGCTCTGCCCGGAGGTCGCCCGCCGCCAGGCGGCTGCCGCCGGCCACGAGATGCGTGACGAACTGCACCTGTTGTGCGCGCACGGCGTGCTGCACCTGCTCGGCTTCGACCACGACCATCCGGATGCCCAGCGCGAGATGTTCGCGGCGCAGCAGCGGCTGCTGGAGTCGTGGCGCAAGGTACGGAGCTGACTGCGGTGTCCCATCCCGATCTGCTGCTGCTGGCCGGCGCTGTCGCGCTGGTGCCGCTCGCCGGCTTCTTCGCCATGGTCGACGCCGCGCTGAGCCACGTCTCGCCGGCCCGCGTCGCAGAGATGCAGCGCGAGGGCGTTCGCGGCGCCCGCCGACTGCGCACCGTGGTCGAAGAGGCGCCCAGGCATATCAGCCTCCTGCTGCTGCTTCAGGTGACGGCCGAGCTCTTCGCGACCACGCTGGTGGCGGTGGTTTGCGTGGACCGATTCGGCGCCCGCTGGGAGGCGGTGCTGGTCAGTGCCGGCGTGATGACGGTGGTGGTGTTCGTTCTTGCCGGCGTCGGCCCACGCACGCTGGGCCGCCAGCACGCCTATTCCGTCGCGCTGCGATCGGCCGGGATCACCCACTGGCTCGGCCGGGTGTTGGGACCGTTGACCCGGCTGCTGATCCTGCTGGGCAACGCATTGACACCCGGCCGCGGCTTCCGCGACGGCCCGTTCGCCTCCCAGGTCGAGCTGCGCGAGCTGGTCGACCTCGCCGAGCAGCGTGGGGTGGTGGAGCACGGCGAGCGGAACATGATCCACTCGGTGTTCGAGCTCGGCGACACGATCGCCCGTGAGGTGATGGTGCCCCGGACCGAGGTGGTCTGGATCGAGCGGAGCAAGACCGTTCGCCAGGCACTGGCCCTCGCGCTGCGATCCGGATTCTCCCGCATCCCGGTGATCGGCGACAACGTCGATGACATCGTGGGCCTGGCTTACCTCAAGGACCTGGCCCGACGCAGTCAGGACCCCAGGGAGGGCGAGCGTCCGGTCCGGGTGGAGGAGGTGATGCGGCCGGCGATCTTCGTCCCGGAGTCCAAGCCGGTCGACGAGTTGCTACGCGAGATGCAGGCGGCGCGCTCGCATATCGCGATCGTGATCGACGAGTACGGCGGGACGGCCGGGCTGCTGACGATCGAGGACATCCTCGAGGAAATCGTCGGTGAGATCACTGACGAATACGACGTCGAACGGCCGCCGGTGCAAGACCTCGGCGACGGCACCGTCCGCGTTACCGCCCGGCTCTCGATCGAGGATCTGGCGGAGCTCTTCCACGTCGAACTGCCCACCGACGAGGTGGAGACCGTCGGCGGCCTGCTGGCGCAGGCATTGGGCCGGGTGGCGATCCCTGGGTCCTCGGCGTGCGTCAACGGATTGGAGTTGACCGCGGAGAGCGTCGGCGGCCGGCGCAACCGGGTGGACACGGTGCTGGTCCATCGGCGCACCCGCGAGGAGGCGCTGCGGGCGGCCGAGGTGCTGGCCGCCGATGCCTGAGCTCGACCCCGAGGATGCCAAGATCCTCATCCTGGCGCGGGCGGCCCGCCAGCGGGCCTACGCGCCGCACAGCGGCGCTGCCGCCGCCGAAGGTGCTGCCGTCCGCGATACAGATGGGCGGACCTACGCCGCGGCCACGGTGGAGATGTCCGACCCGGCTCTGACCACATCGGCGCTGCGCGGCGCGGTAGCAGCGGCCGCCTCCAGCGGCGCCCGGCGCTTCGAGGCGGCGGCAATCGTGACGGATGCGGCTACCCCGGATCCCCGGGACCTGGCAGTGCTGCGGGAGTTCGGCGCCGGCATTCCGCTCCTGATGGCGCGCCCCGACGGCGCCGTACACGCAACCGTCACCAGCTGAAGGAGGGCTCGATGCCGGCCGAGGACCTGCTGCGGCACTGCCGCGACCTGCGTACCAGCAGCTACGAGGGGGCCCGCGGTGATGCCCGCCAGGATGTCTACCGGCAGGCCGTGAAGCTGCTCACACCCGTGGTGCACGACGTGCTCGAGGAGATCAGCCGCGATCTGCTGGCGGGTTCCGGGACAGTGGAGATCCATGGCCCTGGCCCGGACGGCCACGGCGGTATCGAGACGGTCTTTGCGCTGTCCTGGCCGGCGCAGCGGGACGCCCGCGAGACCCGTGGCGGCCGGCCGCTGGAGCCGGTCCACGTCACCGCGTGGTTCGGCACCGGCACCCAGCACCCGCACCTGGCGGGCAGCCGGGCACCGACCGATCCGCCCGGGGATTACCCGATGCAGGTGGTCACGAAGGCCGACGCGTCGCGGCAGCGGCCGATTCTCGCGGCCATCGTGGATGCCGAGCTGCACGCCAGGATCTTCGAGGGTGGCTGGCAGTGCATCCCTGCCGCCGGCGGGGCATGACCGACGGGCCGGCGGCCGGCTTCCGGGCCGGCTTCGCCTGTGTGGTCGGCCGCCCCAACGCCGGCAAGTCGACGCTGACCAACGCACTGGTGGGTATCAAGGTCGCGATCACCAGCAGCCGACCGCAAACCACCAGGCATGCCGTCCGCGGTGTAGTGCACCGACCGGACGCGCAGCTCGTACTTGTTGACACCCCTGGTTTGCACCGGCCGCGCACCCTACTGGGCGAGCGGCTCAACGACGTCGTCCGAGCGACCCTGTCCGAAGTGGACGTCATCGTGATGTGTGTGCCGGCCGACGAGAAGGTCGGCCCCGGCGACCGGTTCATTGCCCGGGAGATTGCCGGGCTATCCGCTCCCAAAATGGCGGTGCTGACCAAGTGCGATCTGGTCAGCCCGGCACAGCTCACCGCGCAGTTGGTTGCCCTCAGCGGCCTGCTGGCCTGGGACGAAGTCGTCCCGGTCAGTGCCACCACCGCATACCAGGTGGAGTTGCTGGCGGATCTGCTGGCGGCCCGGTTGCCCGAGTCCGCGCCGCTGTATGGCGAGGGAGAGCTGACCGACGAGCCGCAGCGGGTGATGGTCGCGGAGCTGATCCGGGAGGCCGCACTGGAGGGGGTGCGCGAGGAGTTGCCGCACTCCCTGGCCGTCACCATCGAGGAGCTCGGCCCGCGGGCCGGCCGCGACGACCTGCTCGAGGTGTACGCCACGGTGCACGTCGAGCGGGCCAGTCAGAAGGGGATCGTGCTGGGTCATCAGGCCGAGCGGCTGAAGGCGGTTGGCATCCGGGCCCGGGCGGCGATCGAGGCGCTGCTCGGCACACAGGTCTATCTCGACCTACACGTCAGTGTGACGAAGGACTGGCAGCGTGACCCCAAGCAGTTGCAGCGGCTGGGCTTCTAGCGCGATGCCGGCCGCACCCCGCCGTAGCCGAAGGCAAGCCGGATGCCGATCACGTTCACCGATGCTGACCACCATTCCCACCAACCAGATGATGACCACCCAGCCCAGCCGGGCCGCCGGCGCACCGATCGGGAACACCGCCGCGGCGATCGTTGCGGCCAGCAGCACGAGTTGGGTGATCGTCCGTCGGAAGCAGCGCCGGGCCCGCCGGAAGACCCGGATGTCCGAGCGCAGCGCGGATACGGCGACCCGAGGTATCGCACGCAGGCTGGCCCACACCACCAGCCCCACCCCGGCGGCGCCGGCGAGGGCGATCACGACGGTGGCGAACGCGCTGGGCGGCGACTTGCCGGGCTCCGGATCGCCCGCCGGTGGCGCCCTCCACCCGGGCCAGCGCCAGCAACGCCGGCACCCAGTGTGGTGCCATCTGCACCGCTGCCCTGGCGGCGGCTAGCGCCGCCTCGTGCTTACCGACGGCGAGGAAGGCGTACGCCGCGACCCGGGCCAGCTTCGGGTCCGGCCCGACCGCCGACATCGCATGCCCGGCCGCCGCCGCCGCGTCGGCCGGCCGCCCCGCTCGGGACAGGCCAGCCACGAGGAGTGCGTGCAGCTGGGCCGAGCCGCTGCTCGCGACGGCTCGACCCAGCAGCGCTAGCGCGTCGTCGATCCGGCCGAGATCCAGCAGGACGGAGGCCTTTGCGGCCACCTCGTCGTCGTCCACGGCCGCCACCGTAGCCCGGCCGCCGGTACGGTGATCACGTGCTGCGTCGCGCGCGCGACCCGCGTCAGGCCCGGTTCCTGACCCTCGCCTCGCTGCGCTGGGTCGTGCGGCACCGGGCCTGGACGCCCTATTACCTCCTCCGTTACTGGCGCTTCGGGATGTTCCGGCTGCGGCATCCAGAGGTGATCACCACAGGTTTCGTCTTCCTCGGCCGGCGGGTCGAGCTGTACGCCCGCCCGGGATACGGCCGCATCATCCTGGGCAGTTGGGTGCACATCGGCGACGGCAGCAGGCTGCGCGCGCACGAGGGGACGCTGCGGGTCGGGGACAAGTGTGTCTTCGGTCGCGAGAACACCGTGAACTGCTTCCTCGACGTCGAGTTCGGCGCGTCGACACTCGTCGCCGACTGGGTGTACGTGTGCGATTTCGACCACCAGTTCAGCGACGTGCACCGGCCGATCAAGGACCAGGGCATCGTCAAGGCGCCGGTCCGGATCGGTCCGGACGTGTGGCTGTGCGTCAAGTCGAGTGTGCTTCGCGGGGTCACGGTGGGAGCCGGATCGGTGGTGGCCGCGCACGCGGTCGTCATCGCCGACGTGCCCGCGTACACGGTCGTCGCCGGCGTGCCCGCACGGGTGGTGCGTGACCGGGTGGCCGACTACGTCACGGCTGCGCGGCGCCCGTGATCGATGCGGCTGAGGTACTGACCCGCTATGACGTCCAACTGCGGCGGGATGCGCAGGCCGGCATCTCCGGTGCCCGGGTCGAGCGGGACGGCCGCGTCGTCCGCTGGGTCGCCGATGACCCGGCCTCCTGGGAGGCGGTGATCTTCTCCGATCTGGACGCGGCGAACGCCGACGAGGTGATCGCCGCCCAGGTGGCCTACTTCCGCGACCGGGGTCGGCGCTTCGAGTGGAAGCATTACTCGCACGACCGGCCCCGCGATCTGGCGGACCGGTTGCGCGCGGCCGGCCTGCGGCCCGAGCCGGCCGAGGCGCTCATGGTCGCCGAGACGGCGAGCATCCCGTCCGACGGGGCGGAGCCGGCGGGGATCCGTTTGGTCCCGGTGCGAACGCCTGCCGATGTGGAGATGGTCCTGCGGGTGCACGAGGAGGTTTTCGGCAGCTCGCACGAGTGGCTGCGTGCCGAGCTGTTGGCGCGACTGACGGCGGCCGTGGATACCGGGGTGGCCGTGCTGGCCATGGCCGGCGACCGGCCGGTGTGCGCGGCCAGGGTGGAGTTCCACCTGGGCAGCGACTTCGCGAGCCTGTGGGGGGGCGGGACCCTCCCGGAGTGGCGCGGCCGTGGCATCTACCGGGCGATGGTCGGCTACCGGGCCGGGCTGGCCCGCGCCCGCGGGCTGCGGTTCCTGCAGGTGGACGCCTCGCCGGAAAGTGAGCCCATCCTGCTGCGGCTGGGCTTTGTGCGGCTCGCCACCACGACGCCGTACGTCTGGCCGCCGGGCCCGTGACGGACTCCTCCGGTAGCGGCGGTCCGGCCATCTCGCCGGGAATGCACTCCGACGATCCACCCGGGATGTCGGTGAGCCGTGGTGCGGCCCTGTCGATGATCGGGATACTCGCCCTCGGGTCAACTCGGCTGCTCTACAGCGTCGTCGTCGGCCGAGTGGACGGTAAGGCAACGCTGGGCACGGTCAACACCGCGATCTCCTTTGCCATGCTCGCGACACTGTTCGTCTCGGCCGGAACCGGGTCGGCGGCGGCGAAGTTCGTGGCAGCCGCCGAGGGCGCCGGCCGGCGGTCCGAGGCGCTAGGAGTGTCCCGGACTCTCGGCCGCTGGACGGCCCTCGGGACCCTCGTCAGCGTTGCCGGCGCCGCGGCCCTGCTGCCCTGGACGCTTCGCCACGTCGGCGCCGCGATATCCGTCACGGCGCTCGCGCTGCTGGTGGCCTACGCCGCGTACACATTCACGAAGGGGCTGCTGTACGGGTTCGGCCGGATCCGCCGTTACACCGTGCTGGAAGTCTGCTCCGACGTGGCGGTGCTGGCGCTGACCGGCGGCGCTCTCCTGCTGGGCCGCGGGTGGCTGGTGCTGCCGCTGGTCGCCGGCTACGCCGGCTTTTCCCTGTGGGCCTGGCTGAGCCGGCCGAAAGGCGCCGGCACCGAGCTTGCCCTGCCGCGCCGGCGCGAGATGCGGGCGTTCGTCCTCATCGCCGTCATCGGCACCGTGACCAGCACCGGATTCCTCCAGCTGTCCCAGCTGGTGGCACATCGCTATGGGTCGCGCGCGGACGCCGGCCTGTACGCCGCCGCCCTGACGCTGGTCACGCCGGCCTACTTCCTGCCGCGGGCGCTCAGCGTCGCGTTGTTCCCGTCCATGGCCGGCGCGTTCGCCCGCGGTCAGATAGAGACGATCCGCCGGCAGGCCGACCTGGGCACGCGGATCATCGCGGTCGGGATGCTGCCGTTGTTCGCCGGCGCGGTGTTCCTCGCCGAGCCCATCCTGCATGTCTTCTACGGGGCCGGATTCGCCGGCGGCGCGGTGGTGCTCGCCGTCCTGCTCGCGGCGACGTACATCTCGGTGCTACCGGTATCCGCCGTGAACAGCCTTTCCGCAGTGGAGGCGAAATACGCGCGGGTGACCGCGTACAGCAGTTCGGCCGGGCTCCTGGTCGGGGTCCTCTGGTGGCTGGTGCTCACGCCCCGCCAAGGGGTGGTAGCCGTCGCCGTGGGCTACCTGGTCGGCTCCCTTGTGCAAACCGGGGTGCCGATGGCGGTGGCCTGGCGGCGGTACCGGCTCGGCTGGACCGGGCTGTCGGTGCGCCTGGCTGCCGGGTGCACCGTGGTTGTGGCTGCTGCGGTGATCCTGCACCGGGAGGCGGGCGGGTTGCTGCCCGCCGCGGCAGCCGCTCTGGTGTTCGCGGTCGGATGGTGCGCGGTCTGCCGATCCGACCTGCGGCTACTGGTCGAGCGGTTGCCCCGACGCGGGTGACCGAAAGGGGTTACCCGCGCTCCACGGCGGTGTCCAGCAGGCCGAGCGGGGGAGACCCCAGGTCGAGCATGGCCCGGTGGAATCGGGGCAACGAGAAGTCGTCGCCCCACTCGGCTCGAGCCCGCTCGCGCAGCCCGAGAATCTCGAGCTTGCCCCACGTGTATCGGCCGTAGCCGGGGTCGAAGGTGCCGCGCCGAGCCTCCGACAGGGCTGCCGGCCCCGGCAGGAAGGCATCCGCCGCGAAGCGCTGGGCGGCCTCCTCGACAGTCATCGCGGTCGTGTGCAGGCCGATGGAGCAGGCCAGCCGGGTGACCCGAACCAGCGCCTCCTGGGCGACTCCGGCGGCGAACCGCGGGTCGCCGGCCCGGAAGCCCTCCTCGACCGCGACCTCCTCCACGTAGTGCGCCCACCCTTCGGCGAAGGATGCGGATCCCAGTAGCTGGCGGACGTCGGTCGCCGCACGGCGCATGGCCAGGCCGTGCGAGAAGTGGCCCGGGGCCACCTCGTGCACAGTGATGGACGGCAGGGTCGTGCGGGAGAAGACCGACAGCCACTCCTCCTGGTCGGCCGCCGGCCAGCACGGGTCCGGCGGCGTGACGTGATACCAGGACGGGCCCTCCGGCTCACCCGGTGCGGCCCAGGACATCATCGCCATCGCCCAGCGCCGGGACTCCGGCGCTGGCCCGACGAGGCATTCGCCGTCGTGATAGGGAGCGAGATCGTGCTCCCTGGTCCACGCGATCACCTCCTCGGTCAGCGCGCGGGCCTCGTCGAGCACGCCGGCCGCGTCGGGATGGTCGCGCAGCAGCTCGGTAAACGTGTCCGCGGTCGGCCGGCCCGGCGACAGGCGCTGGCAGGCCCGGTCGAGCATTTCCCGTAGCCGGTCCCGCTCCCGATCGGCGAGCTCGGACAGTGCGGACAGGTCGACCTCGGTGGCCTCGGCGCTGCCGAGGTAGCGGGTCAGCCCGGCTGCGCCGAGCGCGGCATCGGGATTGCCGTTGGCCGCTGCCCGCTCGACGTGCCCGACCAACCGCTGCAGCGCGGTCAGCGCCGCGCCCTCGAGCGGGTCGCTGTCGTCCAGACCGGCCGCCAGCCCGCGGACTGCGCCCAGCGTCGCTTCGGCCACCGGAGCGCTGATCCGGTCCAGTGCGCCGATCGCGGCGTCCACCGCGTCCGGCCACTTCTCGAGGTGGCGCCGGCGGGCCTGCCGGCGCTCGTCCGCCGGCGCGTAGTCCCGGTCGTAGCAGGCCAGATCCAGATTGCCCACGTGCCACAAAGGGTTGATCCGGTGGAACTCCAGCTCGCCGTAGACCACCCGAGCGTGCTCCTCGAAAGCCACCAGGACGGCCTCGTCGTACGGGTCGGCCCGCCGCTCATCGGGCGACAGTGCGGCCAGCCCGCGAGCCACCCCGTCCGGCGAGAGGTCCTGCACCTCCCCGTCGTACTCGTGCCGGCCACCGAGCTCGCGCATCTCGGCCACGTTGAGATCGACCACGGCGCGCAGGCGAAGATCCATAGGGTCGAACCTAGAGCAGCCGGGCCGTTGCCGTACCAAGCCGGGCGCGGCCACGTAGCCTCCCGGCGTGCTGATCCTGTTCGCCGCCGCGTCCTTCGTGGGTGCTGCGTTGCTGTTCCTGGTCCAGCCGATGGTCGCGAAGATGGTGCTGCCGCTCTACGGCGGGTCGCCGGCGGTCTGGAACACCGCGGTGCTGTTCTTCCAGGCCACGCTGCTCGCCGGCTATCTCTACACGCACGCAACCACCCGGCGGCTGGGCCTGCGCCGGCAGCCCTGGCTACATCTGGTCGCCTTGGCACTGCCGTTGGTGGCGCTGCCGATCGCGCTGCCTCGCTGGGCGGCTCCGGCCAACGGCACCCCGCCGGCGCTGTGGCTGCTCTACGTACTGCTCGGCACCGTCGGCCTGCCCTTCCTGCTCGTGAGCACCACCGGCCCCCTGCTGCAGCGGTGGTTCTCCGGCACCGATCACCCACGCGCCGCCGACCCGTACTTCCTCTACGCCGCCGGCAACGCCGGGAGCCTGGTCGGTCTGCTGGGCTACCCGCTGGCTGTGGAGCCGGCACTGAACATCCGCGACCAGGCGCGGCTCTGGACCGCCGGGTACGTCGCGTTCGCGCTGCTGATCGCCGGCTGCGCCGTTGCCCTGCGGCGCCGGCCGGGTGCCGACCCACCAGGGCAACCAGCCGCCGGCCGACCGCGCGAGCCGATCGGCTGGCGGCGCCGGCTGTACTGGGTCGGGCTGGCCTTCCTGCCTTCAAGCCTGATGCTCGGCGTCACGACGTACCTGTCGACCGACATCGCGGCTGTCCCGCTGCTGTGGGTGGTGCCGCTGTCGCTGTACCTGCTGACGTTCATCGTCGCCTTCGGCCGGACCCGCCGTCGGGGGCCGGGCCGCACCGCACCGTTACTCGGCGGTCTGGTTCTCGCGCTCCTGCTGATCTTCAACGGTTTGATCCCCGTGTCGCTGTGGTTCGCGCTGGCCCTGCACCTGGCGGTGTTCACCTGCCTCGCGTTCGTCGCGCACGGCAGGTTGGCGGCGGACCGGCCGGCGCCGGAGCGGCTGACCGAGTTCTACCTGCTGATCGCGGTCGGCGGGGTGCTCGGCGGAATCTTCAACGGCCTGATCGCGCCGGTCGTGTTCGGGCGGCTGATCGAGTACCCACTCGTCATCGGCGCAGGCCTGCTGCTCGTCGCTCGCGCGGCCACCCCCTCGCCGCTGACCCGCAGATACGGCCGGCTCGGTGCCGTCATCGAGGGGCTCGCTCCGGTGGCCGCCGCGCTTCTTGTCGTGGCGCTGCTGCGCCTCACCCACCTCGAACGGTTCGGGTTGCTCGCCATCGGTGCGCTGGCCGGGGTGGCGGTGGTCGGCTACTTCGCCCGGCGCCCGACGGCCTTCGCCGGCGCGATGATCGCGGTGCTCGCCGTCGTCGCCTTGCGCCCGGAGCAGACCTTGCTCACGAAGCGCACGTTCTTCGGCGTCTACCGGGTGAAGACTGCCGGCGCGGAGCATCTGTTCCTGCACGGTTCGATCCTGCACGGCTCACAGCGGGTGGGCCCGGGTGGCGGCAGCGAGCCGCAGACCTACTACAGCCGCAGTGGCCCGCTGGGCGACGTCTTCGCCCGCTACGGCAACTCCGCCGTCGAGAACAACATCGCCGTCGTCGGCCTGGGCACCGGGACGGTCGCTGCCTACGGCCGGGCCGGGGCGCAGATGTCCTTCTACGAGATCGATCCCGCCGTCATCGCCATCGCGCGTAACCCGGGGTACTTCACCTACCTGCGCGGCAGCAGCGCGACGATCCACCTGGTCGCGGGTGACGGGCGGCTGCAGCTGGCCAAGGCGCCGGCGCACAGCTTCGGCATGATCGTCCTCGATGCGTTCAGCGGAGACTCGATCCCGGTTCACCTGATGACCCGGGAAGCGGTGCGGATGTACCGCTCGAAGCTGGCCGCCGGCGGGCTGCTGGTATTCCACATCTCCAACGGCCGGCTGGATCTCGAGCCGGTCGTCGCCGGCATCGCGCGTGACCAGCAGCTGGCCGGCCTGGTGGCCTTCGATGCCCGGTCGCATCCGGCCGAGCACGGGGTGCCCTCGCAGTGGGCGGTGCTCGCAAGCAACCCGGACACGTTGGGGCCGCTGCGACAGGTCGGTCGCTGGCGCCCGCTGGACCTGCGCCGGTCGCCGGTGTGGACTGACGGCTTCTCGAACATTTTTGGCGTGCTCCGGTGGCAGTGACCACCCCGGCCCGGAGTACCGGCGGGTAACCTCGCAGGGCGGCGGACGGTGAGTTCAGGAGGATGGCAGCGCGGATGGAGATCGTCGTACTGGTCAAGCAGGTCCCCGACACCTGGGCCGAGCGCAAGCTTCGCCCGGAGGACATGACCCTCGACCGCGACTCGGTCGATGCGGTGATCAACGAGATCGACGAGTACGCCGTCGAGGAGGCGCTCACCATCAAGGAGGCCCACGGCGGTGAGGTGACCGTGCTGTGCATGGGGCCGGAGCGTGCGCTGGACACCATCCGCAAAGCCCTCGCGATGGGTGTCGACAAGGCCGTGCATCTGTCTGATCCGGCACTGCACGGCTCGTGCGCCGTGCAGACGTCGCTGGCCCTGGCCAAGGTGCTCAGTGGCCTGCAGTTCGACCTGGTGGTGTGCGGCTCGGAGGCGGTCGACTCGCGGATGTCCGCGATGGGAGCGCTGCTGGGCGAGCGGTTGGGCATCCCGGCCCTGACCGCAGCCCGCAAGGTCGAGGTCGAAGGAGGCACCGTCCGGATCGAGCGGCAGACCGAGAACGGCTACGACCGCGTCGAGGCCGCCCTGCCTGCCGTTATCAGTGTGGTGGAGAAGATCAACGAGCCGCGGTACCCCTCGTTCAAGGGAATCGTGGCGGCCAAGAAGAAGCCACTCAGCACGATGTCGATCGCCGACGCCGGCATCGACCCGGCCGAGGTCGGGCTGGCGAACGCGACCAGTGAAGTCGTGGACTTCACCCCGCGGCCGCCCCGGCAGGCCGGCCAGATCGTCAAGGACGAGGGCGACGGCGGCGTGAAGCTGGCCGAGTTCCTCGCCGCGCAGAAGATCATCTGAGTCGGCGGGAGCCCATTCATGGCAGAGGTCCTGGTCCTGGTCGAGCATGCCGACGGCACCCCCAAGCGGGTCACATACGAGTTGCTCACCATCGCCCGCCGGCTCGGCGAGGCATCCGCGGTAGTCCTGGGTGGGGCCGGGGTGGCCGCGGGGATGCGGGACCGGCTGGCCGAGTACGGCGCGGCCAAGGTCTACGCCGGCGAGTCCGACGACATCGACGCGTTCCTGGTCGCCCCCAAGGCTGAGGTGCTGGCCGAGCTGGTGGCCGCCACCGCTCCGGCGGCCGTGTTGATCGCGTCGAACGCCGAGGGCAAGGAGATCGCCGGGCGCCTCGCGGTCAAGGCCTCCAGCGGGTTTTTGACCGACGTCGTCGATCTCGCCGCGGACGGTACGGCCACGCAGTCGATCTTCGGCGGGGCGACCATGGTGACGTCGCGAGTCAGCAAGGGCACCCCGATCCTCACGGTGCGGCCGAACTCCGTGGAAGCTGTCCGGCAGGCCGGCGACGCGACATTGGAGCAACTTCGGGTGGCGGCCTCCGACGCCGCGAAGGGCGCCCGGGTGACCGAGCGCGTGGTGGAGGACAGCGGTAGCCGACCCGAGCTCAGCGAGGCCTCGATCGTCGTCTCCGGCGGCCGTGGGCTGGGCGGTGCGGAGAACTTCGCGCTGGTCGAGAAGCTTGCCGACGCCCTCGGCGCAGCGGTCGGGGCGTCGCGGGCGGCCACCGACGCCGGGTGGTACCCGCACCAGAACCAGGTCGGGCAGACCGGGGTCACCGTGTCTCCGCAGCTCTACCTCGCCGTCGGCATCTCCGGCGCCATCCAGCACCGCGCCGGCATGCAGACGTCGAAGACGATCATCGCCATCAACAAGGACGCCGAGGCCCCGATCTTCGAGCTGGCCGACTTCGGCGTCGTCGGGGATCTGTTCGCGGTGGTGCCGCAGCTGACCGAGCAGATCGTCAAGCGCAAGGGCTGACCGGCAAAACCTGTCGCATCCTCGCCGTAGCCTGGACCGGTGACGGCGACGACTGAGCGGGCCGGGCCGCAGGCTCTGCCCGGGATCTTCAGCGGTGCCTTCCGGGCCACCACGGTGGGCATCGTTCTCGTCGTCACCCTGGTTGCGTTCGAGGCGATGGCCGTCGCCACGGCGATGCCGTTCGCGGTGCGCGACTTGCACGGCATGGCTTACTACTCGTGGCCGTTCACGGCCTTCCTGGTGACCAGCGTGATCGGCATCGTGGTCGCCGGCGACATCGCCGACCGGATCGGGGCGGCCCGGCCCTTGCTCGCCGGGCTGGCGGTGTTCACCGCCGGCTTGCTGGTGGCCGGCTTCGCCCCGGCGATGGGCCTGTTCGTCGCCGGCCGCGCGGTGCAGGGGCTCGGCGCCGGCATGATCGTGGTGGCCCTGTACGTGGTGATCGCCCACGCGTACGCCGAGGCGCTGCGCCCCAAGGTGTTCGCCGCTCTCTCCGCCGCCTGGGTGCTGCCGAGCGTTCTCGGGCCGACGCTGTCCGGACAGCTCACCGAGCATCTGAGCTGGCGGTGGGTCTTCCTGGGGCTGCCACCGTTCATCGTCCTGGGCACGTTGCTGCTCGCGCCGGCGCTGCGCCGGCTGCCGGTCCGGCCTTCCGGACGCGGGGGCGCGGGCGTGCGGGTTCTGCTGGCGCTAGGCGTTGCCGCCGGGGTGGCGCTGTTGCAGTTCGCCGGCCAGGGGCTGCGCTGGCTCTCGCTCGTGCCGGCGGTGGCCGGCGTCGCGCTGCTCGTCGTGGCGCTTCCCCGGCTGCTGCCCACCGGGACGCCTCGGCTGCGGCGCGGTTTGCCGGCGGTGGTCGCCTTTCGGGGGTTGCTCGCCGGCGCGTTCTTCGGCGCCGACGCGTTCATCCCGCTGAACCTGACCGCCGTGCACGGCTTCCGGGCATCACAGGCCGGGATTCCGCTGACCCTCGCCGCGCTGGGCTGGTCGGCCGGGTCGTGGTGGCAGGGCCGGCAGGGGACCGAGGAGCGGCACCGGCTGATTCGGGCAGGTTTCCTCGCCGTTGCTGCCGGCCTGCTCGGATTGGCCCTGGTCGCCGGGCCGGCGTTCAGCGGCTGGCTGACCGCTCCGATCTGGATTCTCGGTGGCCTGGGGATGGGTCTGGCGATGCCGACCATCTCCTTCCTCGCGCTGCGCCTGGCACCGGATCGGGGAGAGGGCATCACCTCCTCCGCACTGCAGATCAGCGACGTGCTCTGCAGCAGCGTGTGCATCGGCATCGCCGGGGTGGTCCTGACAGCGGTGACCAGGGGCGGTGGTCGCATCTCGTCGGCCGTCACGCTGATCAACGTGCTGCTGGCGGTCGTCGCACTCGGCGGTGCCCTCGCGGCCGGCCGGGCCCGGGTGGCCCGCGGTTAGGCTGGGCCGGCGATGACCTATCTCGACCACGCGGCAACCACACCGATGCGTCCAGAGGCGATAGCTGCCCTGTCGGCGGCCCTCGGTGACCTGGGGAACGCCTCGTCCCTGCATGCCAGCGGCCGGCGCGCCCGGCGTACTGCGGAGGAGTCCCGCGAGCGCTTTGCGGCGGCGCTCGGCGCTCGCCCGTCGGAGGTGGTTTTCACCGCCGGTGGCACGGAGAGCGACAACCTTGCGGTCAAGGGTCTGTACTGGGGCCGGCAGGCGGCGGACGGCCGGCGCCGGCGCATCCTCGCCGGCGCGGTCGAGCACCACGCCGTCCTCGACACCGTCGAGTGGCTGGTCGCGCACGAGGGCGCCGAGGTGACCTGGCTCGAGGTCGATGCGACCGGCCGGGTGCACCCGCAGACGCTGCGGTCGGCGCTGGCCGCTCACCCGGACGACGTGGCCGTGGCGAGCGTCATGTGGGCCAACAACGAGGTGGGCACGGTGCAGCCGGTTGCCGAGCTGGCCGCCGTGGCGCACGAGTTCGCAGTGCCCTTCCACACCGACGCAGTGCAGGCGGTCGGCCAGCTACCCGTCGACTTCACCGCGTCGGGAGTCGATGCGATGACGGTCACCGGTCACAAGTTCGGTGGCCCGCTGGGAGTCGGCGCTCTCCTGCTCGCCCGCGAGGCGCAGTGCACCCCGCTGCTGCACGGTGGCGGCCAGGAGCGGGACGTCCACTCCGGCACGCTCAACGTGCCGAGCATCGTGGGCCTGTCCGTCGCCGCGGAGGTCGCGGTCCGCGCGCAGCCCGAGAGCGCGGTGCGCCTGGCGTCGCTGCGCGATCGCCTGGTCCGGGATGTGTGCGCAGCCGTGCCCGACGCCGTTCTCAACGGCCACCCCCTTCACCGGCTGCCGGGCAACGCGCACTTTTCCTTCCCCGGGTGCGAGGGCGACGCGCTGCTGATGCTGCTCGACGCGCGGGGCATCGAGTGCTCCACCGGCTCGGCCTGCTCCGCCGGCGTGGCCCGCGCCAGCCACGTGCTGCTGGCCATGGGCGCCAGCCAGGAGCGGGCCAGGGGCTCGCTGCGTTTCTCGCTGGGCTATCCCAGCACCGGCGAGGACGTCGATGCCCTGGTCACTGCGATCGGGTCGGTGGTCGACCGGGCCCGCCGGGCCGGCCTGACCACGCTGCGCCGGTGAAGGTCATCGCGGCCATGTCCGGTGGCGTCGACTCCGCGGTCGCCGCCGCGCGTGCGGTCGACGCCGGCCACGACGTCACCGGCGTGCACCTGGCCCTGGCCCGATCGCCGGCGTCACTGCGCACCGGCGCCCGCGGCTGCTGCACGGCCGAGGACGCCCGCGACGCCCGCCGGGCAGCTGACGTTCTCGGCATCCCATTCTACGTCTGGGACCTCGCCGACCGCTTTGCCGCCGAAGTGATCGAGGACTTCGTGGCGGAGTACGCCGACGGCCGTACGCCTAATCCCTGTCTGCGCTGCAACGAGCGGATCAAGTTCTCGGCCGTCTTGGACAAGGCCCGGGCGCTGGGGTTCGACGCGGTGGTCACCGGGCACCACGCCCGCCTCGACGGCGGTGTCCTGCGCCGTTCGGTCGACGCGGCCAAGGACCAGTCCTATGTGCTGGCCGTGCTGACCGCCGATCAGCTCGCCCACGCAGTGTTCCCACTCGGCTCGATGACCAAGGGCGAGGTGCGCAGCGAGGCCGCGACCCGGGGCCTGGCCGTCGCCGACAAGCCGGACAGCCACGACGTGTGCTTCATCGCCGATGGCGACACGGCCGGCTTCCTGCGCCGGCGCATCGGAGCGGCTCCCGGGCCGATCGTGGACCGGGCGGGGACGGTGCTCGGTGGTCACGATGGCGCTTTCGCCTACACCGTCGGACAGCGCCGGGGACTGCGCATTGACCGGCCGGCCGCCGACGGAGCGCCCCGCTACGTACTCGACATTTCCCCGATCACCAACACGGTGACGGTCGGCCCGGCCGGTGCCCTCGACGTCGACCGGGTCAGCGGGGTCCGTCCCGTGTGGACCAGCGGTCGGCCGCCGGCCAGTCCCTACGCCGGCATCGCGCAACTGCGCGCGCACGGGTGCGTCGTACCCTGCACCGCCCGCATCGAGGGCGAGCGGGTCGACGTCGACTTGCGAGAGCCGGTGCGGGGGGTCGCGCGGGGCCAGGCCGTGGTGCTGTACGAGGGCGACCGGGTGGTCGGATCGGCCACGATCGACGCCACGGGCCGGGCCGCCGCCCGGCGATGACCGGCACCGCGGCGCTGCCCTGGGCAGCGGGTGCTTCGACCGGCATCGGTTCGATGCCGGGCGAGGACGCCTACGACGCGATGCGGATCGTGCTGGACGAGTGCCCCGAGCTGCCGTACCTGGCCGAGCTGCCGGCTCGCGGGCCAGGAGCGGACATGGTCGGCCGCGGGGCGGCGCTGCTGGCCGGTCTCGCGGTCGACCTCCAGCCGTCGGGGTGGCGGCTGGTGGACCGGGCCGGGATCGACCTGCGCCGGGCGCGCGACCTGCTGGCCCGCGACCTCGACGCGCTCAGCGACGCGGCCGCCGGATATCCCGGACCGCTCAAGGTGCAGGCGGCCGGGCCGTGGACCCTGGCGGCCACGGTGGAGCTCGGCCGGGGCGGCAAGGCGCTGGGCGACCCCGGAGCGCGCCGCGATCTCGGCGAGTCCCTGGCCGAAGGCCTCCGCGCGCATCTGGCCGAGATCGGCCGGCGGCTGCCCGGGGCCACCGTGGTCCTGCAACTCGACGAACCCGCGCTGCCCGCCGTGCTACTCGGCCGGGTCCCGACGCCGAGCGGTTTCGGCACGGTGGCGGCGGTCGAGGAGCAGGCGGTCTCCGCGGGGCTGCGGCTGGTGTTCGAGGGGGCCGGCGTGCCGGCGCTGGTGCACTGCTGCGCCGGCGGGGCGCCGATCGACCTGATCCGCGGGGCCGGCGCGGTGGCCATCTCCCTGGACATGGCGCGGCTGTCCCGCGCCGATGACCAGGCGCTGGGAGAGGCGCTCGAGGCCGGGACGGGACTGCTGTTCGGTCTGGTGCCGGGAGCCGACGCCTCGCTGTCGGGCCCCGTCGCTACCGTCGCCCCCGTGCGCGCACTGAGCCGGCGGTTGGGGCTGCCTGCCGAGCAGGTCGCCGCGGCCGTCGTGGTGACCCCGTCATGCGGTTTGGCAGGCGCCTCGCCGGCATACGCGCGCGCCGCCCTGGCGCACTGCCACGAAGCGGCCCGGGCGCTGGCCGAGGACCCGGAGGGTTCGATTGGCTAAGGACACGGTCGACGGCGTGCCGGCGAAGACCCTCGAGCGGCATGCCCAGTTGGCCCAACTGCTCGACGAGCACGCCTACCGCTACCACGTGCTGGATTCTCCCACGGTCAGCGACGCCGAATACGACCAGCTGATGCGCGAGCTGGAGGGCATCGAGGAACGTTTTCCCGGCCTGCGTACCCCGGATTCACCGAGCCAGAAGGTCGCCGGCAGCTACTCCACCGTCTTCACCCCGGTCGATCACCTGGAGCGGATGCAGAGCTTGGACAACGCCTTCAGCGACGACGAGCTGGCCGCCTGGGCGGCTCGCGCCGAGCGGGAAGTCGGCGCCGCAGCCGAGTATCTGTGCGAGCTCAAGATCGACGGGCTGGCCGTGGCGCTGGTCTACGAAGGCGGCCGGCTGGTGCGGGCGGCGACCCGCGGCGACGGGCGGACCGGCGAGGACGTCACGCACAACGTCAAGACGATCGCCTCGGTCCCGACCCGGCTGGCCGGCGCCGGCGCGCCGGAGCTGCTCGAGGTCCGTGGCGAGGTCTACTTCCCGGTGGCCGGTTTCGCCGAGCTCAACGCCGGCCTGGTCGCCGGCGGCAAGGCACCGTTTGCCAACCCCCGCAACGCAGCCGCCGGATCGCTGCGGCAGAAGGACCCACGGGTCAGCGCGTCCCGCCCGTTGCGCTATGTGGTGCACGGCTTCGGCGCCCGCCGCGGCTTCGACCCGCCCTCGCAATCGGCGGCGTACGAGGCGCTGGGCGGGTGGGGCCTGCCGGTCAGCGACCGGGTCCGGGTGCTGGCCGACCTGCCGGCGGTCCGGGGCTACATCGCGCACTACGGCGAGCATCGCCACGACGTCGAGCACGAGATCGACGGGGTGGTCGTCAAGATCAACCAGCTGCCCCTGCAGCGCCGGCTGGGTTCGACCAGCCGGGCGCCGCGGTGGGCGATCGCGTTCAAGTACCCGCCCGAGGAGGTCACCACCAAGCTGCTCAACATCGAGGTGAACGTGGGGCGGACCGGCCGGGTCACCCCGTTCGGGGTGATGGAGCCGATCCGGGTCAGCGGTTCGACGGTGTCGCTGGCGACGCTGCACAACGCGCAGGAGATCGCCCGCAAGGGCGTCCTCGTCGGCGACACCGTCGTGCTGCGCAAGGCCGGCGACGTGATCCCGGAGATCGTCGGCCCGGTGGTTGCCCTGCGCGACGGCACCGAGCGGGCATTCGTGATGCCGACGCACTGCCCGTCCTGCCAGGCCGAGCTCGGTCCGGACAAGGAGGGGGACGTCGACCTGCGCTGCCCCAACAACCGGTCCTGCCCGGCCCAGTTGCGCGAGCGCATCTTCCACCTGGCCGGCCGGGGCGCCTTCGACATCGAGGTGCTCGGCTACAAGGCCGGCACTGCGCTGCTCGATTGCAGCCTGGTGCACGACGAGGGCGACGTGTTCGCGCTGACCGCCGATGGGCTGGCCGGCTGCCGCTTCTTCGTCCGCGACGATGGCGAGCTGACCGAGAACGCACACAAGCTGCTGGTCAACCTGGAGACCGCCAAGACCAGGCCGTTGTGGCGGGTGCTGGTCGCCTTGTCGATTCGCCACGTCGGCCCGACCGCGGCGCAGGAGCTGGCCAGGCACTTCCGTTCGGTGGACCGGATTGCCGGCGCGGCGGAAGAGGAGTTGGCGGCGGTCGAGGGCGTCGGGCCGACGATCGCGGCGGCGGTTCGCGAATGGTTCGCGGTCGACTGGCACCGCGAGATCGTCGAGAAGTGGCGAGTGGCCGGCGTACGGCTGGCGGAGGAGGCCGGCGATTCCGCGCCGCGGCCGCTGGAGGGAATGACCGTAGTTGTCACCGGCTCGCTCGACGCGTTCAGCCGGGACAGCGCGGTCGAAGCCGTGCAGGCGCGCGGGGGCAAGGTCACCGGCTCGGTATCGAAGAAGACGAATTTCGTCGTGGTCGGAGACGCGCCCGGGTCGAAGTACGACAAGGCGGTGTCCCTGGGCGTACCCGTTCTCGACGAGGGCGGCTTCGTCACCCTGCTGGAGCGGGGGCCGGCTGCAGCCGCCGAGCAGGCGTTAGTAGCCCGGGCGCCGTGAGGCCGCCGGCGTGAACTGTGGTGGATCACCTGGCCTATAGCCCATCGGATCCACCACACTTCGGGCCGTGCCGGCGCCGGCGGGGCGGGCGGCCCGTGCCCGGACTCCCCCTGGCCAGTGCTCCGAGCCGCCCGCCGCCCATCGTGGTGCCGAACCAACTCCCCCGTACGCGTCCTAACGACCGCCGGCCGCGGGGGTCACGCCCCCGCGGCCAGTTTCTTCAGTGCGCCGACCCCCGGCTAAACCCTGGCGATCGGTGGCGAGGGCCGCCCCTAGACTTCCCGGCATGGCCATCACCCGCGACGAGGTAGCGCACCTCGCCCGGCTGGCCCGGCTGGCAGTCACCGATGCCGAATTGGACGTCTTCGCCGGCCAGCTCGACGTGATCATCGGCGCGGTCGCCCGGGTGGCCGAGGTCGCCGCAGGCGACATCCCGCCGACCACGCACGCGGTGCCGCTGACCAACGTGCTGCGCCCCGATCAGGTGCGCCCGTCGCTGCCGCGGGACCGGATCCTGGCTGCGGCGCCGGTAGCCGAGGACGGCCGTTTCCGGGTGCCGCGGATCCTCGAGGACGAGGTGTGAACGAGCTACTCCGGCTCACCGCCGCCCACACCGCGGCACACATCGCCTCCGGCGAGGTCAGCGCGGTCGAGGTCACCCAGGCGCACCTGGACCGGATCGCGGCAGTGGACGGCCGGGTGCATGCCTTCCTGCGGGTCGATGCCGGCGGCGCGCTCGGCGCGGCCGCCGAGGTGGATGCGGCCCGCGCGCGTGGCGAGGCGCTGGGCCCGCTGGCCGGCGTACCGCTCGCACTCAAGGACGTGGTGGTCACCGAGGGCCTCGAGACCACCTGCGGCTCGAAGATCCTGGCCGGCTGGGTGCCGCCGTATGACGCGACGGTCACCGCCCGGCTGCGCGCGGCCGGCGTGGTCATTCTCGGCAAGACCAACATGGACGAGTTCGCGATGGGGTCCTCGACCGAGAACTCCGCCTTCGGGCCGTCGCACAACCCGTGGGACTTGACCCGTGTCCCGGGCGGGTCGTCCGGCGGGTCGGCTGCCGCGGTGGCCGCATACGAAGCGCCACTGGGAATCGGCACCGACACCGGCGGATCCATCCGCCAGCCGGCCGCGGTCTGCGGCCTGGTCGGCGCCAAGCCCACCTACGGCGGCGTCTCGCGCTACGGGCTGATCGCGTTCTCCTCGAGCCTGGACCAGGCCGGCCCGCTGGCCCGCACCGTGCTCGACGCGGCATTGCTCCACGAGGCCATCGGCGGCCACGACCCGGCCGACTCCACCAGCATCGACGCGCCGGCACCCTCACTGGTCGCGGCTGCCCGGGTAGGCGCCGGCGGTGACCTTTCCGGCCTGACCGTCGGCGTGGTCGGCGAGCTCGCCGGCACGGGCTACCAGCCGGGGGTGAGCGCGGCCTTCGCCGACGCACTCACGCGGCTGGACTCGGCCGGCGCCAAGATCGTCGAAGTCTCCTGCCCGCACTTCGGCTACGCCCTGCCGGCGTACTACCTGATCGCACCGAGTGAGTGCTCGTCGAATCTGGCCCGCTTCGACGCCGTGCGCTACGGCCTGCGGGTCGGCGACGACGGCGAACGCGGCCTCGAGGAGATCATGTCCCTGACTCGCGACGCCGGCTTCGGGGCCGAGGTGAAGCGGCGCGTCATCCTGGGCACGTACGCCCTGTCCAGCGGGTACTACGAGGCCTACTACGGCCAGGCGCAGAAGGTTCGCACGCTGATCACCCGCGACTTCGGCACTGCCTTCGAGACCTGCGACGTGCTCATCTCGCCGACGACGCCCACGGTTGCCTTCCCCCTCGGGGAGCGGGTCGATGATCCGATGGCGATGTACGCGGCCGACCTGTGCACCCTGCCGGCCTCGCTGGCCGGAGTCCCGGCCATCTCTGTCCCGTGTGGACTGTCCGAGGGGCTGCCGGTGGGGCTGCAGGTGATGGCGCCGGCGCTAGCCGATGACCGTATGTACCGGGTGGCCGCGGCGCTGGAGGCCTCGTACGACCGGCCATGGATCGATGGGGTGCCAGCGCTGTGACTGCGACAGATCAACTGTCCTATGAGGACGCCGTCGCCCGCTACGAGCCGGTCATCGGCTTGGAGACCCACGTGGAGCTGGGCACCGCCTCGAAGATGTTCTGCGGCTGCTCGACGATCTTCGGCGCGGAGCCCAATACGCAGGTGTGCCCGGTGTGTCTCGGGTTGCCCGGCAGCCTGCCGGTCGCCAATGCAGCGGCCATCGAGTACACCGTCCGAATCGGACTCGCGCTGAACTGCCAGATCGCCTCGTGGTGCCGTTTCGCGCGCAAGAACTACTTCTACCCGGACATGCCGAAGAACTTCCAGATCAGCCAGTACGACGAGCCGCTGTGCACCGACGGCTGGCTCGACGTCGCCGTGGGCGGAGACGTTGTTCGCGTTGGCATCGAACGCGTGCATCTGGAGGAGGACACCGGCAAGTCGCTGCACGTCGGGGGCGCCACCGGACGCATCCACGGCGCGACGCATTCGCTGGTGGACTACAACCGGGCCGGTATCCCGCTGGTGGAGATCGTCACCAAACCGGTCGCCGGCACCGGCGCCGCAGCCCCGCACGTGGCCAAGGCGTACGTCACCGAGTTGCGCGAGATCCTGCGGTCGCTCGGGGTCTCCGATGTACGGATGGAGCAGGGCAGCCTGCGCTGCGATGTCAACACCTCGCTACGGCCGATTGGCGCTACCGAGCTGGGCACCCGGACCGAAACGAAGAACGTCAACTCGTTGCGCTCGGTCGAGCAGGCGGTCCGCTCGGAAGTGCTGCGGCAGGCGGAGCGTCTGGACGCCGGCGAGCGGATCGTGCAGGAGACGCGTCACTTCCAGGAGGACACCGGGCGGTCCCGGCCCGGGCGGTCCAAGGAGGAGGCAACCGACTACCGGTACTTCCCGGAGCCCGACCTGGTCCCGCTGGCGCCCGAGGCAAGCTGGGTGGCATCCATCAAGGCGGCGCTACCGGAGCTGCCGGCCGCCTACCGGGCCCGACTCGCCGCCGAGCTGGGTGCCTCCGACCGGGACATGGCGGCCATGTCCAACGCCGGCGTCGTCACCGCCGTCGCTGCGACCGTTGCGGCCGGGGCGCCGGCAACCGAAGCACGCAACTGGTGGCTGGGCTACCTCGCCCAGCGCGCCAATGCCACCGACGTCGAGCCGGCCGACCTGGCGATCACGCCCGAGCAGGTCGCCCGGGTAGTCGCGCTGGTTATCGACGGCACGCTGTCGGCCGGCCTGGCCCGGCAGGTGATCGACGGGGTGCTGGAAACCGGGCAGGACCCCGATGGGGTCATCGCCGACCGCGGACTGCGCACGCTCACCGACGCTGACGCCCTCACAACGGCTGCGGACGAGGCGATCGCCGGGCACCCCGACGTGGCGGCCAAGGTGCGCGGCGGCAAGGTTGCGGCCGCCGGCGTCCTCGTCGGCGCGGTGATGAAGGCGACCGGCGGCCAGGCGGACGCGCGGATGGTCCGCGCCCTGCTGCTGAGCCGGCTCGGTGTGCCGGAGGGGGATGTGGATGGCTGAAGTGTTCCTGCCGGCGCACATGGTGGCCAGCGGCGCCGGTGTGCCGGCGCTGTGCACGCGGCACGGCCAGCCGATGACGTACCGGAGGCGGGCGGCGTTCCAGTCCCGGCCGCCCGGGTGGACCTACGTGCTGATCCTCGCCGGCGCCCTGCTGTTTGTGATCATCAATACGGTGCTCCGCAAGACCCTGGTCGCTGCCGGGTGGCCGTTCTGCGACCGCTGCCGGAGCGAGGTCAGTCAGCGGCGCCGCATCGGTGCCGGGCTGATGCTGGCCGGCGTTGTGCTCTTCGTGGGCGTGCTCAGTGTGGTGGATTCCAGCTCGCCGTGGGTCGGCCTGGCGATTGTCGGCGGCGTGGTCCTGTTGATCTGCGGAATCGTCGTAGCCGGTTTGGGTGCGGCTGCTCGCGTCGCCGGCGGTGAGGTGTCCCAGGACGGGCACCGCCTGCGGCTGCGTCGGGTCGCGCCGGAGTTCGTCGCGGGGCTGCCCGCCGTGCCGCCTGCTCCCATGCTCCCGCCGGCGCCGGTCTGGGGGCCACCGCAGACCTGGGGGCCGCCGCAACAGCCGCCACCGCAGCGCCCCCCACCGCCTCCCTGGTGAGAGTCCTCCTGCCGCACGGCGAGGGCCCCGCATTGCTGGGTGACCTACCGCCCGAGGTTGAGCTCGAGATCTGGGACGGCACCGGCGCGCCCCCTGAGCCCGAGCGAGTCGAGTTCTGGGTGCCGCCGTTCCTCGCCCCCAGCGCGATGGCCGGGTCGGTCGAGCAGATGTCGACCCTGAGCGTCGTCCAGCTGCTCTCTGCCGGCGCCGATGCCTGGGTCGGCCGGCTGCCCGAGCCAATCACCCTGTGCGATGCCCGCGGCGTCCACTCCAGCTCAACATCGGAGTGGGCGGTCACCGCGATGCTTGCCGCCCTGCGGGAGTTCCCGCGCTTCGCACGCGCCCAGGCCGCCGGCGTCTGGGACCACGACACGACCGACGAACTGGCCGGCAAGTCGATCCTGGTCATCGGCGTCGGAGCGATCGGTGACGCGCTGTGCCGGCGGCTCGAGCCGTTCGACGTCGAGCTGGTCCGGGTGGCGCGCAATCCCCGCGAGGGCGTGTACGGCGTCCAACAGCTGCCCGATCTGCTGCCCCGCGCCGACGTCGTCGTCCTGCTCGTCCCGCTCACCGACGCCACCCGCGGCATGGTGGACGCGGCGTTCCTGACCTGCATGGCTGACGGGGCGCTCCTGGTCAACGCTGCCCGTGGCCCGATTGTGGACACCGACGCGCTCGTCGCCGAGCTGGCCACTGGCCGTCTGCGTGCGGCGCTGGACGTGACCGAGCCGGAGCCGTTGCCTCCTGACCATCCACTGTGGACGGTGCCGGGCTTGCTTCTCACCCCGCACATCGCCGGCTCGGTCCGCGGCCTGCTGCCGCGGGCGTACGACTTGGTCGCCCGCCAGCTCTGGCGTTACGCCGAAGGCGAGCCGCTCGACAACGTCGTCACCGACGGCTACTGAGCACGTAGCGTCCCGCGGGCCGGCTGACCCGACGTACCGTGATCCGATGACCCCTCGCGATCTTCACACCGGAAGCCACGACCTGCCGGTCACCCCGGCGCTGGAGCGCTTCATGGCCCGTGACTGGGCCCCGGCGCCGGCGGATCCGGTCGGCGAGCTGCCCGTGGCGGCCTGGGCGGACAAGCGGCGCGGGCGACTGTCGGAATGCTTCGCCGGCGAACGGCTGGTCCTGCCCTCCGGCAGCCTCGTGGCCCGGTCCAACGACCAGGACTACCGGTTCCGGCCGCACTCCGACCACCTCTGGCTGACCGGGTCGAAGACGTCGGACGCCGTGCTGGTGCTCGAACCGCAGGGGTCGCGTGGGCACGACGCGATCCTCTACCTGCGGCCCGGGGCCGAGCGGGCGAGGAGCGACGAGTTCTGGCGGGACCGGCGCTTCGGTGAGCTCTGGGCCGGTCGACGGCCGTCGCTGGCCGAGGTCTCCGGTGGATGCGGCCTGCCGACCCGCCATCTCGACGACCTCCCCGGCGCGTTGACGAGCGGGGTGCCCACCCGGGTCCGCCGCGGAGTCGACCCAGCGGTCGACGCAGCCGTCCCGCAGCCCGACGACGGCGCCCGCGACGGCGAGCTGGCAGCGGTTCTGGCCGAGTTGCGGCTGGTCAAGGACCCCTGGGAGCTCGAACAACTGGAAGAAGCCGTTGCCATCACCGGGCGTGGTTTCGTCGACGTGGCCCGCGAGTTGGCGCGCGCGATCGAGCTCGGGGAGCGATGGATAGAGGGCACGTTCTGGCGCCGGGCCAGACTGGAGGGCAACGACGTGGGGTACTCCTGCATCGTCGCCGGCGGCCCGCACGCGACAACCCTGCACTGGATCGACAACGACGGCCCGATCCGCGCCGGCCACCTCCTGCTGCTGGACATGGGCGTGGAGAACCGCAACCTGTACACCGCGGACGTGACGCGGACGCTGCCCGTTTCCGGTACGTTCTCGCCGCTGCAGCGCGACCTCTACACGCTGGTGTACCAGGCCCAGTCGGCCGGTATCGCCGCCGTACGCCCCGGTGCGCGGTTCCGCGATTTCCACCGGGCCGCGATGACCGTGATCGCGCACGGTCTGGCCGACCTGGGCGTGCTGCCCTGCTCGGCCGACGAGGCGTTGGACGAGACGTCCACCATCTACCGGCGGTGGACCCTCTGCGGATCGGGTCACATGCTTGGTCTTGACGTGCATGACTGCGCCCATGCGCGTGCCTCGGCCTACCTGGACGGCGTACTCGAATCCGGCCACGTACTGACCGTCGAGCCCGGGCTCTACCTGCAGGCCGACGACCTGCTCCTGCCGCCGGAACTGCGCGGCATCGGAATCCGCATCGAGGACGACCTCGTCGTCACCGACGAGGGCGCCCGGTTGCTCTCCGCAGACCTGCCGCGGGCGCCCGGCGAGGTCGAGGACTGGCTGGCCTCACTCGCCCGCTGAGTCCTGGGCCGGCGTGATCGGGGTGCCGCTGCCGGCGGTCAGGTCGGCGTACGCCGCCCGCAGCCGGTGCGTGACCGGGCCGGGCCGGCCGGCGCCGATCGGCCGGCCGTCCACCTCGATGATCGGCGTGAGCCCGCCCATCGTGCCCGTGACGAACGCCTCGTCGGCGGTGTAGAGGTCGGTGAGGGTCCAGTCGCCGACTTCGGTGGCGATGCCCTCGGCCGCACAGATCCGCAACACCGCGGCCCGGGTGATGCCCTCCGGGCAGGCTCGGCAGGTGGGCGTTCGAACCAGGCCTGCGGACACGTGGAAGAGATTCGTGGCGTTGGTCTCCGCGAGAAAACCGCGATCGTCGAGCATCAGGGCGTCGTCCGCGCCGGCGGCGTTTGCTTCAAGCTTGGCCAGGATCGAGGTGAGCAGATTCGCGTGGTGGATCTTGGGGTCCAGTGAGTCCGGCCGCGCCCGCCGCACACTGGACGTGATCAACCGGATCCCACCGGGGTCGTACACGGGCGACTTGTACTCGGCGAGCACGATCAGCGTGGGGCCACTTTGGTTCAGCCGTGGATCCATGCCGCTGGTGATCTTCACTCCACGGCTGAGGGTGAGACGGATGTGCACGTCGTCGCCCATCCCGTTGGCGTCCAGCGTGCGCCGGATCTGCTCGGTGATCTCGGCATCGGACGGCACCGATGTGAAGGCCAGGGCCAACGCCGAACGCCGCAGCCTGGCCAGGTGCTCGTCGAGTGCGAAGATGCGACCGGCGTACACCCGCAGGCCCTCCCAGACCGCGTCGCCGCCCTGGACCGACGAGTCGAAGGGGCTGACGCCGGCCTCGTCGCGGTGCGCCAGCCGGCCCCCCACGTTGACGATGAGGTCGCGGTTGCGTTCGTCGAAGGCCTGCAGCACGGCAGCGCTATCCCGTCAACTTGTGGGCGGCCAGGGTCCGGTAGTACGGCAAGGATTGATCCAGCAACGCTCGGAGCCGTTCCGGCACGTCGCCGGCCCGCGGGCGGGGCGGGCCGAAGCCGGTTGACTCCCAGACGCTGCCATACCAGTAGCGCCCCCACACGCCGTCGGTGTCTCGCCGACCGGCCGGCCACGACAGCATCGCCGGCTCGAAACCCACTCCCAGCGCCGCGCACAACGCGCGGAGCATCGGCTCCGGACGCTCCAGGACGTCGCGGGCGTCGAGGACGGGGCCGCCGAATCGCTCGAAGAGCTCGACCTGCTGGGCCAGTCCCAGGTCGGCAAGGGTCGGCTCGTCACGTACCCGGGTGTAGGAGACCAGGACCTGTGCGGGGTCGCGCACGAGAAAGGCGTGAGAGAGCCCGTCCAGCGCGGCCCGGTCCACGGCGGGCAGCAGGTGGTGGGCCATCTGCTTCTGGTAGACGATTGCGGCGCCGTCCGGCGGGTGTCCGGTCGTCAGCTCGCCGGCCACGACCCGCCAGTCGGTGGGCTGGCTGGCAATCACCTCCTCGCGCCCGGGATGGTCCAGCCCGGTGCTGCACAGGTAGAAGGCGTAGAAGGGTTCGTCGACCACGTGGCAGTCCGCGCGGGCCCCCCAAGCCCGCATCAACGCCGTCGAGATGTTCCGCGGCCCGGACCACATGGCGATGCGGGTGGTCACGTGGGGGCGTCCTGCGTGGCAACCGCGGCGCCCACTTCGGCCAGCCGGGCCAGGTCCGCCGGCCGGACCGCCGGCAGCCGCACCGCGCGCCCGTTGGTCAGCACGGCCAC
>JALZAK010000008.1 GCA_030948385.1 Actinomycetota bacterium | reverse complement strand
GCCGTCCGCCCGGACGCGGCCGCCTCGGCGGCGACCAGGCCGCGCGCCTCGTCGAACCGCCGGCGGTCCACCCACAGCCGGTCCGTCGGCTGCCGCGGCAGCGATGCCGCCCGGGTCACCGCGTCGTAGTCGACGGTCGGCTGCAGATATGCGGCAATGCCGCTGAGGTACAAGACGTCCAGCAGGTGCTCACCGACCCGCGGGTCGACGTCACCCACCGAACTGAACATGGGAGCGACCAGGCCGTTGTGCCGGCGTCCCTGGGGCCGACCGCCGGACTGGGTGGTCACGGCGCGCCGCCAACAGGCGTGTGGGTACGGACGAAGTCGAGGCTGCCGTCGAAGATGCGCTCCGCATCGTTGTCCAGGGTCGCAACGTGGTAGCTGTCCTCGAGCACGACTTCGCGTACCGCGGTGGCCGAGGCGCCGGCAATCAGCAGCCGCCCCGAGACCGGCTCGACGACGTGGTCGGTCCGGCTGCGAAACAGCAGCACCGGCTGGGTCAGCTTGCCCAGGTCGGCTCGGGTCAGCCGCCAGAGCTGACTGAGCGAGTACGCGGCCTTGAGCGGTGTCCGGTCGTAGGCCAGCTCGGTCACCCCGGGCTTTTTGATGTCGCTGGCGATGCCTGGGAAGGACGGCACGAACCGGGAGAGCAGCGGCAGCAGCTTCGCATCCTTGCGTTCCATACTCAGCGAGGGGTTGACGAGCACCAGGCCGGCGACCTCGGCGCCGCGCTGCTCGGCCAGGCGCAGGCACAGCGTGCCACCCATGGACAGCCCCATCGCGAAAACGGTCGGCACGGTGACCAGCAGAGCGTCGAAGGCGCGTTCGAGCTCGGCGTACCAGTCCTCCCACCGGGTGGCATTCATGTCCTGCCAGCGGGTGCCGTGTCCGGGCAGCCGCGGGCAGCGCACGGCGATGCCGGCGCCGGCCAGGTGCTCGCCCCAGGGCCGCATGCTCTGCGGCGTCCCGGTGAACCCGTGGCAGAGCACGGCGCCGACGGTCGAGTCGGGAGCGCCATCCAACGCGAAGGGCTCGGCGCCGGGCATCAGCGGCACGGCGGAGCACCTCCTGCGGCAGCGGCCGGTGGCCTGGTGCCGCCATGGTGGCACGTCCTCCCGCGTTGTACGAGGTCGGCGGCATCCGTAGGCTGGCCTCCACGAAACGAGGAGGGAGGCGGCCGGTGTTCTACTGGATCGTCAAGCACCTCACTCTGGGGCCGCTGCTGCGCCTGTTCTTCCACCCCCGCGTCGAGGGTCTGGAGAACCTCCCCGGCGAGGGCGCCGCGATCCTCGCCAGCAATCACCTGTCCTTCTGCGACTCGGTTTTCCTTCCGCTCGTGGTACCGCGCCGGGTCACCTTCCTCGCCAAGTCGGAGTACTTCACCGGCCGCGGCCTCAAGGGCACCCTGGTCCGCTGGTTCCTCTCCGGCATCGGCCAGCTGCCGATTAACCGCACCGACGCCTCGGCCGCCCGGGCCGCGCTCGAGACGGGCAAGCGGGTGCTGGCCGGCGGCAACCTGCTCGGAATCTATCCCGAGGGCACCCGCTCACCGGACGGCCGGCTCTACCGCGGCAAGACCGGCGTGGCACGGATGGCGCTGGAGGCCGGCGTACCGGTGATCCCCTGCGCGATGGTCGACACCGACAAGGTGCAGCCGATCGGCAAGAAGATCCCGCGACTGGTGCGCCCGACGATCCGGATCGGCCGGCCGCTGGACTTCTCCCGGTACGAAGGCATGTCCGGGGACCGTTTCATCGAGCGGTCGATGACCGACGAGATCATGTACGAGCTGATGGAGCTGTCCGGACAGCAGTACATCGATGTGTACGCGGCCAAGGTGAAGGCCGAGGCGGCGAAGCCGCCGTTGCCCTCCTCGCCGGCACCCAAGGAGACCGCCGCGGCGTGAGCGGGCTGGACACCTCGCTGTGGCGCGCGGCCGCGGCGTTCCGCTGGCTCACCGTTGCCTACGTCAGCGTCACCAACCTCCTGGACCTGCCCAACGTTGCCCATCGGCCTACTGCTGTTGTCCTCGTCGTCGTCATGGTCGGGTGGACGGTGATCACGACCGTGGCCTACGCCCGCCCGGAGCTGCGGCTCTGGCCTTTGCTGGTGGCCGATCTTGCCGTTGCTGTCGGGCTGATCCTGGCGACCTGGCTGGTGGAGCCGGCGTCTCGCATCCTGGCCGGCGAGCCCACCTTCCCCCAGATGTGGGTGGCGTCGGTCGTCCTGGCATGGGCGATCTGCTGGCAGATGCGAGGCGGCGTGCTGGCTGCCGCCACCCTGGCCGTCGCCGACCTAGTGGAGCGGGAGGCGCTCCGGGCGAGCACGGTCAACAACGTTGCGTTGCTACTTCTGGCCGGGGTGGTGGTCGGCTATCTCGTCGGCTTGGGACGGCGCGGCGAGGCGGCCCTGGCGGAGGCCGTCCGGCTCTCCGCCGCGACCGCCGAGCGGCAACGGTTGTCCCGACGCATCCATGACGGCGTACTGCAGGTGCTCGCTCTCGTCCAGCGGCGCGGATCCGAGCTCGGTGGCGAGGCGGCCGAGCTGGGCCGGCTGGCCGGCGAGCAGGAGCAGTCGCTGCGGGGGCTCGTCGCGGTCTCGGCCGATCCGGCTGCCGCCGGGTCGGCGCCGGCCGGCGGGATGGTCGACCTGCGTGAGGCCCTCGGCACCGTGCAGGCCGGGCCGCACGTCCACCTGGCCGCGCCGGCCACGCCCGTCCTGCTCGAAGCGCATCGGGCCGAGGAGTTGCTGGCCGCCGCCGGTGAGGCCGTGCACAACATCCGCCGGCACGTGGCGGCCGACGCCGATGCCTGGCTGCTGCTCGAGGACGACGGCGCCGAGGTGGTGCTCACCGTCCGCGACGACGGGCCGGGCATCGCGCCCGGCCGGCTGGCGCAAGCGCGTGCGGAGGGCCGGCTGGGCGTGGAACAGTCCGTCCGCGGCCGGCTCCGCGACCTCGGTGGCCGGGCCGAGATCACCAGCACCGCCGGCCAGGGAACCGAGGTCGAGTTGCGTGTCCCACGTTGAGCCCGAACCGCACGATCCGGGCCGCGGCGCGACCCGGGTGCTCGTCGTGGACGACCACCCGATGTGGCGCGACGCCGTGGAACGTGACCTGACCGCGGCCGGCTTCGAGGTGGTCGGCGCCGCTGCCGATGGTGACATCGCGGTGCGGATCGCCGGCGCGGTCCGGCCGGACGTCGTGGTGATGGACCTGCAGTTGCCGCGGCTGTCCGGCGTCGAGGCGACCCGGGCGATTCTCGCCGGCCGGCCGCAGGCGCGGGTGTTGGTCCTGTCCGCAAGCGGCGAGCAGCAGGATGTGCTCGACGCCGTCAAGGCCGGCGCCACCGGTTATCTGGTGAAATCCGCCAGCGCCGCGGAACTGGTGGACGCGGTGCGCCGCACGGCCGCCGGCGAGGCGACGTTCACCGCCGGCCTGGCCGCGCTGCTCCTCGGCGAGTACCGCCGGCTGGCGACGGCACCGGCACCCGAGCCCGGCCCCCGGCTGTCCGACCGCGAGACGGAGGTGCTCCGGCTGGTCGCTAAAGGGCTGACCGCGAAGCAGGTCGCCGCCCGGCTGGTGTTGAGTCACCGGACCGTGCAGAACCACGTCCAGAACGCCATGCAGAAACTGCAGCTGCACAACCGGGCCGGGCTGGTCCGCTATGCGATCGAGGCAGGCCTGGACGACGAGTAAGCGACCCAGCGGCCGCCGCTAGTCCAATGGCTCCCACTCGCGGGACCGCGCGACAGCCTCCCGCCAGCGCCTATGCCGGCCGTCGTCCCGGGCGCCTGCGACCGGCTCGAAACGTCGGTCCAGTCGCCAGGTTGCTGCGAGCTCCTCGGTCGAGGACCACACGCCGGTCCCTAGTCCGGCCAGGAACGCTGCACCCAGCGCGGTGGTCTCGGTGACCTGCGGGCGGCGTACGTCCACGCCGAGCTGATCGGCCTGTAGTTGGCAGAGGAGGTCATTGGTGCTGGCGCCTCCGTCGACGGAGAGCTCCGGCACGGCGATGCCGGAGTCGCCGGTCATCACGTCGACGACGTCGCGTACCTCGAACGCGATCGCCTCCAGAGTCGCCCGGGCGAGGTGCGCCCGGGTCGCGCCGCGGGTGATGCCGAGGATCGTACCGCGGGCCCGGGCATCCCAGTCCGGCGCGCCGAGACCGGTCAGCGCGGGGACGAAAACGACACCGGCGGAGTCGGGCACGGTCCGCGCCAGCGCCTCCACCTCCGCGGCCTGGCCGATAATGCCCAGCCCGTCACGTAGCCACTGCACCGCCGCCCCGGTGACGAAGATCGCACCCTCCAGCGCGTAGGTGAGGCCCGAGCCGAGATCCCACGCGACGGTTGTCAGCAGGCCGTGCTCGGATCGGACTGGCCGCGATCCGGTGTTTACCAACACGAACGATCCGGTCCCGTACGTGCACTTCGACCGGCCCGGCGCGAAGCAGGCCTGGCCGAACAACGCGGCCTGTTGGTCGCCGGCCATCCCGGCCACCGGCAGGTCCAGGCCCAGGAACGCGGCGGGGTCGGTCCGGCCGACCTCACCGGAGTTCGCCACCAGCTCGGGCAGCGCCTCCCGTGGCACCCCGAAGAGCTCACACATCGGCGTCGACCAGTCGCCGGCGAAGGTGTCGTACAGCAGGGTGCGGCTGGCGTTGGACGGGTCGGTCACATGCCGGCGGCCGGCGGTCAGCCGGGCCACGAGGTAGGAGTCGACCGTCCCGACGGCGGTGTCGCCGGCGCGGACGCCGGCCCACGCCGGCTCGTCATGCTCGGCCAGCCAGGCGAACTTGGTTGCGGTGAAGTAGGGGTCGAGTCGCAGGCCGGTCACCTTGCGGACCAGATCCTCGTGCCCGTCGTTGCGCAGCCGGCCGCATAGCTGCGCAGTCCGGCGGTCCTGCCAGACGATCGCGCGGCGCGGCGCGGCCAGGCTGCGCCGGTCCCACAGCACCGCTGTCTCGCGCTGGTTGGTGATGCCCAGGCAGGTCGGCCGGCCCACCGCGCCGGCGAGTGCCTGGCGGCAGGCGGACAGGACGGCCTGCCAGATCTGCTCGGGTTCGTGCTCCACCCAGCCGGGGCGTGGGAAGTGCTGGGGAAATTCCTCGTATCCGCGGGCCTGGACGTCGCCGTCCCCGGTAACAACCAGGGCGGTCACCCCGGTCGTGCCGGCGTCGACCGCAAGCACGCTCACCGCGCGGCCGCCTCCCGCAGCTTGTCCAGAACGAGCGGATCGATGGCGCCGGGCAGCTGGCGCTCCTCGAAGTTCTCCACCCCCATCCAGGTTTCCAGGTCGGGCTGGCCCAAGGTGTCCAGATGCCGGCGCACCTCGTCGGCGACCGCCCCCTCCAGTGGCAGCCCGCTGGCCGGATCGGGCTTGCCGAAATACAGGTCGTGCAGGTCGAGCAGCCGGAGCAGTTCGGGCACCGGCGCCGGGTGGTCGTCGACCCGCAGGTCGACCAGGACGTCGCTGCCGCCCCCGTAGCCACCGCCGGGTGACACGACGTACAGCGCGGCGCTCTGCCGGCCGCGCCGGTCACCGCCGGCGGCATCGCCGGCGGCCAGCGCGGTGAGCAGCCGCCGAGCCAGCGGCTCGCCAGGGCTGGTGGCCAGCCAGGCGCGCTCCAGCTCGCCCACCACCTCAGCCCCGGTGAGGATGTTGCCCTGGCACGCGTAGCCCTCGCCGACCCGCCCGCCGGCCCACGGGTTGCACTCGGCCCCGCTGAATGTCGCGCCGTCGCCGGACGGGCCGACAACCCCGAGCTGTCGCGTCTCCCGCCCGGGGTCGGCGGCGGTCAGGCCGGCGACGGTGCCCGTCGCGGAGGCGCCGGCTCGCAGCAGCGCCAGCCCTTGCGGCCGGTAGGCAAGGTTGGCGTAGGACTGGGTCGCCAGCGCGCCCACGCCCGCCTCGGCCGCCGGCACCGCGCTGCCCACGGCGAGGAACTTGCTGGCGACCGCAACGCCGTAGGACCGGCCGTCGGCGCCACGGGCCACGATGGAGAAGGTCATGCCGGGACGATAGTGCGGCGCGGCGCTCGGTACGGTCGAGACGTGCGGCGGATCTTCTACGACTGCGAGTTCCTCGAAGACGGCCGCACGATCGAGCTGGTCTCCATCGCCGCTGTGGACGAGGCCGGCCGGGAGTTCTACGCCGTCTCGACCGAGTTCGACCCGGCCGCGGCGATCCCGTGGGTGCAGGCGAACGTGCTCGACAAGCTGCCCGCGCCGGGCAACGCCGCATGGCGGTCCCGCGAGCGGATCCGGGCCGACCTGTACGCCTACCTCACCGGGCCCGGGGAGGGGCTCGAGCTCTGGGCCTGGTACGCCGGCTATGACCACGTCGTGCTGTGCCAGCTCTGGGGCGGGATGCCGGCGCTGCCCCGGGCGGTGCCGAGGTTCACCAAAGACCTGCGGCAGCGCTGGGACGACCTGGGCCAGCCGGCGCTGCCCGCGGCGCCCGCCGACCAGCACGATGCACTCGCCGACGCGCGGCACAACTTGGCCCGCTGGGTCGCCATGGAGACGCATCGGCGCGAGCACGGTTGGGCCGCGGCCGGCTAGGTCGCTACCGTCTACCGCCATGCGCATCGGAGTGCTCACCGGCGGCGGCGACTGCCCCGGCCTCAACGCCGTCATCCGGGCCGTCGTCCGCAAGGGCGTCGGGACCTACGGACATGAGTTCATCGGCTTCCGGGACGGCTGGCGCGGCCCGCTGGAGGCCGACGCGATGCCGCTCGGCGTCGAGCAGGTGCGCGGCATCCTGCCTCGTGGCGGCACCATCCTCGGCTCGTCGCGTACCAACCCGTACAAGGTCGAGGGTGGACCGGAGCGGATCATCGCAACGGTCGGCGACCTGCGCCTGGACGGCCTGATCGCGATCGGCGGGGAGGACACCCTCGGGGTGGCCCGTCGGCTGACCGAGGACGGCGTACCCGTGGTCGGTGTGCCCAAGACGATCGACAACGATCTCGGCGCGACGGACTACACGTTCGGCTTCGATACCGCCGTCACGATCGCGATGGAGGCCATCGACCGGCTACACACCACGGCGGAGAGCCATCACCGGGTGCTGGTGGTCGAGGTGATGGGGCGGCACGCCGGCTGGATCGCGCTGCACGCCGGCATGGCCGGCGGGGCCAACATCATCCTGATCCCGGAACGGCCGTTCGACATCGAGCAGGTCTGCCGGCACGTGGAGCACCGGTTCGAGACGCACTACTCGCCGATCATCGTGGTGGCCGAAGGTGCGACCGCACAGGAGGGCACCATGGCGGTGCGCGACGGCGACCTCGACGCGTTCGGGCACGTGCGGCTGTCCGGGATCGGCGCCATTCTCGAAGAGGAGATCCGCGGCCGGACCGGCCGGGAGTGCCGGGCAACAGTCCTGGGGCACGTGCAACGTGGCGGGACGCCGACGGCCTTCGACCGGGTGCTCGCCACCCGGTTCGGCCTGCACGCCGTGGACGCCGCACACGACGGCGCCTGGGGGACGATGGTCGCCCTGCGCGGCACCGACATCGTCCGGGTGCGCCTCGAGGAGGCGACCCGCGAGTTGAAGCTGGTGCCGATCGAGCGGTACGCCGAGGCCGAGGTGTTCTTCGGCTGAGCGGGCGGCCTCTACGGTAGGGGCCATGCATTCCCGCGGGAGCCGGCTGCTCGGCGCTGCCCTCTCGGCGCTCGCCGGCGCGGCGCTGGTGGGATGCACTCAGGACACGCCGCGCCGGCCGGCGGCGGCCGCGCGGAAGTCGGTGACTGTCGAGTCCGTCGCACCGTCGGCTTCGCCTTCGGCCAGCCCGAGCCCGGCTGCCTCGCCGGCGCCGGCGCCGACCCTGCCCCGCGGCGGCCGCCAGCTCTTTCCCCAGTGGCGGGTGGTCGCCTACTACGGCGGCGCGCACGGCAAGGCCCTCGGCGTACTGGGCGCGGCCGACCCGGACACCTCGGCGCTTCGGGTGACCGCGGCCGGCGCCGCCTTCGCCCGGCCGGGCCGGCCGATCCAGCCCGCGTTCGAGCTGATCGCCACCGTCGCCAACGGTTTTCCCACCCCCCGGGGCACCTACAGCACGCCGTCGTCCGACGCCGACATCGCCCGCTACCTGGCCGCGGCCCGCCGGCACCGGCTGCTGCTCATCCTCGACGTGCAGCCCGGGCGGGCCGCGTTCCTGCCCGAGGTGCAGCGCTACGAAAAGTGGCTGCGCCAGCCCGACGTGGGCCTGGCGATGGACCCGGAATGGAAGATGGGCCCCGGCCAGGTGCCCGGGCAGGAGATCGGCCACACCGACGCCTACACGGTGAACGCGGTGTCGGCGTACCTGGCCGGGCTGGTCGCCAAGTACCGGCTGCCACAGAAGCTGTTTGTCGTACACGAGTTCCGCGCCTCGATGGTCGTCGGCCGCGAGCAGGTCCTGGCCCGGCCCGGCCTGGCCACGGTCTTCCATGTCGACGGCTTCGGCGGCCAGGGCATCAAGATCCGGGTGTATGGCCAGCTGCACGGCGGCCCGGGCTTCGCCAGCGGCTTCAAACTGTTCTACACCCAGGACCACGGGCTCATGGCGCCTGCCCAGGTGCTCGCGCTGGTGCCGCCACCGGACCTGATCACCTACCAGTAGCGGCCTACTACCCTGGGTGGGGTGGCCCTCGACCTGGATGCGTGGCGCCGGCTGCCGGCGCTACAGCAGCCGGCCTGGCCGGACCCGGCTGCGCTCCGGTCGGTCGGCGCCGAGCTGGCGCAGCTGCCGCCGCTGGTGGTGCCCGGCGAGGTCGACGTCCTGCGCGATCGGCTCGCGGCAGTCGCCCGTGGCGAGGCTTTCCTGCTCCAAGGTGGCGACTGCGCGGAGACGTTCGGCGCCACCGAGGCGGGCCTCCGCGCCACCGTCAAGACGTTGCTGCAGATGGCTGTCGTTCTCACCTACGGCGCCAGCGTGCCGGTGGTCAAGGTGGCCCGGATGGCCGGCCAGTACGCCAAGCCGCGCTCGGCCGACGCCGGCGCCGACGGGCTGCCATCGTATCGGGGCGACATGGTCAACGCGCTGGCCGCCGACCCTCTTGCCCGGGTCCCGGACCCGCGGCGGATGCTGCGCGCCTACTCCGCCGCCTCGATGACGCTGAACCTGCTCCGCGCCTTCGCCACTGGTGGCCTGGCGGATCTGCATGCGGTGCACGACTGGAACAAGGACTTCGTCCGCCGCTCGCCGGCCGGTCAGCGCTACGAGACCGTGGCGGCCGAGATCGACCGGGCACTGGCCTTCATGCGCGCCTGCGGCGTGCGGGACGAGGCGCTCCGCGGGGTCGAGCTCTACGTGAGCCACGAGGCGCTGATCCTGGACTACGAGCGCGCCCTGACCCGGGAGAGCGACGGCCGAGCGTACGACCTGTCGGCGCACACGGTCTGGGTCGGGGAGCGCACCCGTCAACTCGACGGTGCCCACGTGGAGTTCCTCTCCCGGATCGCCAACCCGATCGGGGTAAAGCTGGGGCCGACCGCCTCGCCGGAGGACACGGCCGCGGTCGTCGAGCGGCTCGATCCCGATGCGGTGCCCGGCCGGCTGACGCTGGTCTCCCGGATGGGCGCCGGCCTGGTCCGCGATCGGCTGTCGGCGCTGGTGGAGAAGGTCGAGGCGACCGGCCGGCTGGTGGTGTGGACCTGCGACCCAATGCACGGCAACACCGTCGAGTCGCCGTCGGGGTACAAGACCCGCCACTTCGACCGGGTGGTCGACGAGGTGCGCGGCTTCTTCGAGGTGCACCGTTCGTTGGGCACCCGCCCGGGCGGCATCCATGTGGAGTTGACCGGCGAGGACGTGACCGAGTGCCTCGGCGGCGGCCAACAGATCTCCGACGGTGACCTGGCCGGCCGGTACGAGACCGCCTGCGACCCGCGGCTGAACACGCAGCAGTCCCTCGAGTTGGCCTTCCTCGTCGCGGAGATGCTGCGTGACTAGGGGCAACTCGTGATCGACCTACGCTCAGACACCCTGACCGTGCCGACGGAAGGCATGCGGGCGGCGATGGCCGCAGCCGACGTCGGCGACGACGTCTACGGCGAGGACCCGACGGTCAACGCGTTACAGGAAGAGGTCGCCGGCCTGTTCGGCCACGAGGCGGCGCTCTTCGTGCCGAGCGGCACGATGGGCAACCAGCTATGTGTGCGTCTGCTCGTCGCCCCCGGCGAGGAACTGCTCTGCGACGCCGACGCGCATGTGGTGACCTACGAGCACGGCGCGGCCGCCGCGCACGGTGGCATCTCGACCCGCACCTGGAACGCCGTGGGCGGCCGACTCGACGTCGCGACCGTCGAGACGATGGTGCGGCCGGCCGGATACAACACGGTGCCCACGCGGGCGGTCGCGGTGGAGAACACCCACAACCGCGGCGGCGGCACCGTGCAGCCGCTCGCGGCGTTGCGCGCGCTGCGCCGGCTGGCCGACGACACCGGAATCTCGCTGCACTGCGACGGCGCGCGAATCTGGAACGCGCACATCGCAACCGGTGTGCCGCTGGCCGACTATGGGGCGCTGTTCGACACCCTGTCGGTGTGCCTGTCCAAGGGCCTCGGTGCCCCCGTGGGCTCCCTGCTTGTCTCCTCGGCAGAGCGGATCGCGGCCGCGCGGGGAATGCGCAAGCGGCTCGGCGGCGGCATGCGGCAGGCCGGCGTGCTGGCGGCAGCCGGCCGCTACGCCCTGGCGCATCACCTCGAACGGTTGACCGACGATCACGCCCGCGCCGGCCGGCTGGCCGAGCTGCTGGGAGTCGATCCGTCCACTGTGGACACCAATATCGTCTCGTGCGACATGCCGGATGCGCCTGCCCTGGCCGACAAGGCACGCGGCGATGGCCTGCTGCTGTCGGTGGTCGGCCCGCGGCGGATGCGGCTGGTGACCCACCTCGGGGTGGAGGACGCCGACATCGAGCGCGCCGGCGAGCTGCTGCACCGCCTGATGAACTGAGCTGCCGCCCGACGCTCAGCGCCGGCCGAGCATCGGCGGCAGCACACGCACCGCGTCGGCCAGCTCGTCGAGGGTCTCGCCGTACAGCGCCTGCGGCCCGTCGCAGCGGGCTTGTTCGGGCCGGGCGTGCACGTCGACCATGACGCCGTCGGCGCCGGCGCCCATCGCCGCCCGGGCGAGCGGCACGACCAGGTCGCGCCGGCCGGCGGCGTGGGACGGGTCGACGATGACCGGCAGGTGGGACAGGCCGTGCATCATCGGGACGGCCGACAGGTCGAGCATGTTGCGGATGCTCGTCTCGAAGCCGCGCACCCCGCGCTCGCAGAGCACGATGTCGAGGTTGCCGCGCTGCGCCACATACTCGGCGGCCATCAGCCACTCCTCGTAGGTGGCGGTTAGCCCACGCTTGAGCAACACCGGCTTGCCGGCGCCGCCGACCGCTTGCAGGAGGGCGAAGTTCTGCATGTTGCGGGTGCCCACCTGAAGCATGTCGGCGTGCTCGACGACGACATCCACGTCACCGGCGTCCACGATCTCGGTGACCGCCGGCAGGCCGGTTGCGGCGCTGACCTCGGCGAGGATCTTCAGCCCGATCAGGCCCAGTCCCTGGAAGGCGTAAGGCGACGTACGCGGCTTGAACGCACCGCCGCGCAGCAACCGGGCGCCGGCGGCCTTGGCCAGCTCTGCCGCCTCGTAGGTCTGCTCCGCGGACTCCACCGCGCAGGGGCCGGCGATCAAGGTGAAGGTGTCAGGTCCGATCGGAACGCCACCCACGTGCACCGTGCTTGTCCGCGGATGGTTCTCGCGACTGACCAGCTTGTACGGCGCGGTGATGCGGATGACATCGGCGACCCCGGCCAGCGACCGCACGTCGAGTGCTTCGAGCACGTCTTCGCCGGCGACGACCCCGACGATCGTCCGGCTGACGCCGCGGGAAACGAACGCGTCGCCGCCGGCAGCGCGCACCGACGCGACGACCTCGGCGATCTCCTGCTCGCCGGCCCCCGGCTGCATCACGATGACCATGTGGCAGCGATCCCCGCTAGCGCAGGATGCGTACGGTGCTGCCCTTGGGCGCCTTGTGGCCGCCGCCGGGAGACTGGCTGAACACCGTGTCGCCGAAGAAAAAGGTGATGACCTGCACCTTGAAGCCGGCCGCCTGCAGCATCTGCTTGGCGTCGCCGATCCGCTTGCCGGTCACATTGGGCACCGTCACCGGCGGGGGGCCGTTGGACACCTGTAGCGCGACCTTCGACCCGCGTACCAGCGTGCCGCCGGTGGGGTTCTGTGTGATCACCACATCCTTGTCGACCTGCTCGCTGTACACCCTGGTGACGTCGGCGCGCAGGCCGGCGTCGGCCAGCTGCTGGCTGGCGTCGTCGACGTTCTTGCCGACCAGTGTCGGCACGGCAACCGGCGCCGGTCCGCGGCTGACAACGAGGTAGACGAGGGTGCCCGGTCGCGCCGACCGGCCGGCGGCGGGGGTCTGCGAGATGACCTTGCCGGAGTCGACCTTGTCGTCGTAGCGATGTGAAATCTGGGGGCTCAGCTTCGCCGACCGCAGGGCCGCCTCGGCGTCGGAGAGTGCGCGACCACGCACGTCCGGGATCTTGTGCCGCTCCTTGCCGAGGGAAAGGGTCAAGGTGATGGTGCCGCCCTTGCGGATGCGTGCGGTTGCGGCGGGGTCCTGCGCCAGTACGGAGTCGACCGGCGCCACCTCGTCGTAGGCGCCGGCGCCGAAGGTCACCCGCAGTCCCGCTGCCTGCGCCTTGGTCACCGCCTGGGCCCGGGTCAGGCCGGTCAGCGGCGGGGTCGTGGTGAACCGGCCGGTGCCCAGCCACCAGCCGGCGCCACCCGCGACCAGTCCGAGTACCAGGACGATGAGCATCGCTACCGGCAGCCGCCGCCGGCGCCTTCGCCGAGGTGCGGCCGTTGGCGGCGGGGGCGGGAGTTCCGGCACGGCCATGGTGCGCTGGACTGGCCCGCCGGTGGCCGGGCCGGCGGGGACGGTCACCGTTCGCAGCCCGAGATCGTCGCGCACGTCCCGCAGCTCGGCCAGGAAAGCGCCGGCGTCGACCGGCCGGGCGCCGGGGTCCCGGCGGGTGGCCCGCACGGTCAGGCCGTCCAGCGCCGGCGGCACAGCGACCAGCGTCGACGGTGGCGGCACGTCCTCGTGCAGGTGCCGGTAGGCGACCGACACGGCAGTCTCGCCGGCGTACGGCACGCTGCCGGTCAGGAGCTCGAAGAGCATGATGCCGGCGGCGTAGACGTCGGTGCGCTCGTCCGCCGCGCCGGTAGCCACCTGCTCGGGGGCGAGATAGGCGACCGTGCCGATCAGGACTCCTCTGGCCGCCGTCATGGTCGCCGATTCCACCGCCCGGGCCAGCCCGAAGTCCGCGACCTTGACCGAGCCGTCGTCGCCGAGCAGCACGTTCTCCGGCTTCACGTCACGATGTACCAGACCGGCCCGGTGCGCCGCGGCCAGCGCGGCCAGCACCGGTTCGAGCACGGACAGGGCTTGGGCTGGTGAGAGCCGGCCGCGCTCGGCCAGCAGGTCACGCAGCGTGCGGCCGGCGACGAGCTCCATCACCAAATACGCCAGACCGTTGTGCGAGCCCTGGTCGAAGACGTTGACCACGTTGGGCGAGCTCAGCCGGGCCGCCGCCTTGGCCTCGCCGGTGAAGCGGGCCAGGAACCGCGGGTCGTCGGCGAGTCCGGCGTGCATCACCTTGACCGCGACCACCCGATCCAGCCGCTCGTCCAGCGCCCGGTAGACCGTCGCCATGCCGCCGCGGGCGATGCGCGCGTCGAGGCGGTAGCGCCCCTCCAGCCGGACCCCGATCAGCGGGTCGGCAAGGGTGGTGTCCACGACCAGCAGTCTACGTTCGGCGACACGCGGAAGCGCTTGCTGCGCCGCGGCGCGTCGGTGTGCTAACGACGGCTCCCAACGTGCTGTTCGCCCGGCCCGCCTGGGGGTGCGCTGGCCGCATAGGGTGGGCGGGTGACCCGGATCGCGCTGCTATCGGAGGAGCCCGCGGCCGGCGAGCTGGCTGCTTTTCTGCGCGGCTGCGGCTTCGCTGTCGACGACCGGCCGGCCGGCGCCGCGGCGGTGGTGGTGCTGGGCGAACATCCGGATCCCGGCTTGCTGGAGCTGGTGCGATCCGCTCAGCCGACCCTGCTCGTCGGGCCGACCGTGCACGCGTGGCGGGACGTCGAGGAGCTCGACGAAATCATCGGCCTGCTCCCGGGGCGGCTGACCCCGCTGCACGAGGTCCGGATCCGGCCGGGCCCGGGGGCCGGCCAGCTTGCCGACCGGCTCGGGACCACCACGGTCTTGCGCGGCGACCGGGTGCTGACCGTGGACAAGCTCCTCGACGACACAGCGGTCCTGCTGACGGCGAATGTCGGCTTCGCCGACCATCCGGTGGCAACCCGGCTCGGATCGGTGGCGACCTGCACCCTGGGCTGGACCGAGCAGACGCTGTCCGACCCGCCCTACCAGCGGCTGCTGCTGCGGGTGCTGCGCGAACTGCTCGGCCTGCGCGACGGGCCCCCGGTGCGCATCGGACTGCTCGGCTACGGCGCCATCGGTCATGAGCACAGCGCGGCGATCCGAGCCGTCGCCGGACTGGAGCTGGCAGCGGTCTGCGACCCCGACCCGCTCCGCGTCGCCGCCGCACGGCAGGTAGCCCCCGACGTCCGCGGCAGCGCCGATTCGGCCGCCTTGCTGGCCGACCCCGACATCGACCTGGTGATCGTCTCGACGCCACCGAACACCCACGCGGAATTCGCCGTGCGTGCCTTGGAAGCGGGCAAGTCCGTCGTCGTCGAGAAGCCCTTCTGCCTCACCGTGGCCGAGGCCGACATGCAGATCGCGGCGGCGGCCGATCGGGGCCTGACGCTGTCGGTCTACCAGAACCGCCGGTGGGACCCAGACTTCCTCGCGGTGAAGCAGGCCTGGCGGGCCGGCCTGCTCGGGGAGGTATTCCACTACGAGTCCTTCGTCGGCGGCTACGGACATCCGTGCAACTATTGGCACTCCGACCAGTCCGTCTCCGGCGGTGCCATCTACGACTGGGGGTCGCACTACCTCGACTGGGCCTTGGACCTGATGCAGCAGCCGGTGGAGTGGGTCTGTGCCACAGCACACAAGCGGGTCTGGCACGACGTCACCAACGCCGACCACACGCGCGTCCTCGTGCACTTCACTGACGGCGTCGAGGCCGAGTTCACCCACTCCGATCTGGCTGCGGCCAGCAAGCCGAAGTGGTACGTCCTCGGCACCGGGGGTGCCCTCGTCGGCTCGTGGCGCCGGGAACGTCTGGTGGCCCGTGACGTGGCCGGTCACCTGCACGAGGACCTGCTGGCGCCGGCCGATGTGCCAGCCGACCTAGACGTGTACACGGCCGCCGGCGCCGTCACGCGGCTGGCCGTTCCCCCCGGGCCGCCGCACGCCTTCCACCGCGAGCTGGCAGATCAGCTGCTCTGCGCCATCCCGATGTCGGTGACGCCGGCCGGGTCGCGGCGCAACATCGCCGTGATGGAGGCGGCCACCCGCTCGATCGCAGCCGGCGGCCGGCCACAGCCGCTTCCCGACGCGTGATCCGCTGGGGGTTCCTCGGCGCCGGCAACATCGCCCGGGTCGCCTTGGCCCCGGCGGTCCGGGCCGCGTCGGGGGCGGTACTGCAGGCGGCCGGCGCGCGCGACCCCACCCGGGCCGCCGCGCTGGGTCCGGTCGGCGCGAGCTATGGCTCCTACGACGAGGTGCTCCACGACGCCGACGTGGACGCCGTCTACATCAGCCTGGCCAACGACGCGCATCTGCCCTGGACGCTGCGGGCCGTCCAAGCCGGCAAGCCCGTGCTCTGCGAGAAGCCGCTGGGACTCACCGCCGCCGAGGCCGACCAGATCGCGGCGGCCGGCGGGACCGTCGTCGAGGCGTCGTGGTACCGGTGGCATCCACGGGTGCGCCTGGCCCAAGAGCTGCTCGCTGCCGGCCGGATCGGCACCGTGCGAGAGGTGACCGCCGGCTTCACCTTCGGCGGGGTGCCCGCGGACAACTACCGGCTGGATCCGGCGCTCGGCGGCGGTGCGCTCTACGACGTCGGCTGCTATGTGATCTCGGCTGCGCTGTGGGCCTTCGGCGGCCGGCTGCCCGCTGAGGTGACTGCGCAGGCCCGCTGGTCACCCAGCGGGGTCGACCTGGTGACCGACGCAGTGCTGCGCTGGCCGGACGGCGGGACGGCCCGGCTGCGGGCGGCGATCGACGAGCCCGAGCGGCAGTGGCTGACGATCACCGGGACCGACGGCGAGCTGGTCCTCCCGGGTTCCCCGTTCACGGCGGTTGGCGGTGAGGTGACCCATCTGTCGCTGTCGGACGGTCGGTCCACCGAGCTGCTGCCGGTACCGCCGGCGGACGCCTACCAGGTGATGGTCGAGGAGGTCTCCTCGGTCCTGGCTGGCGGGCCGGGCTGGATGCTGCCGCTGGCGCAGTCACGCGCCGGCGCGGCGGTGCTGGACGCCTGCTTGGCCAGCGCCGGTGCCGGCGGCATCCCCGTCGCGCCGCTGGTCGCGCCGGCTACCCGCTGAGCTCGATGACCGTCTTGATGTCGCCGGGCCGGCGATCGAGGGCCTCGGCGAAGCGGTCCAGCGGCACCCGGCGGGTGACCAGCCGCTGCAGCCAGGAGCGGTCGGCCTTTGCCAGTGCGTCGACGCCCTGCTCGTAGTGCCGCCGATTGGCGTTGACCGAGCCGAAGATCACGTCATTTTCCAGCACGATCTCGCGGTTGAGGGCGCCGATGTCGATCGACAGGGTCCGGCCCAGGGAGGACACGCCGGTCAGGCAGACGATGCCGTCGCGGCCGTTGTGGTGCATCGCGGCGAACACCACCGCCGGCACCCCGGTGCACTCGATGACGATGTCCGGCTGCAGCTCCAGGTCGTCGACGGAACCGGAGTGGTAGGTGGCGCCCAGATCGTGCACCAGATCGGGCTTCGGGCCATCGGTCACCTGATCGAGGACGTGCACGGCCAGGCCGCGCTGCACGCCGAGCAGCGCGGCGAGCAGGCCGATCGGCCCGGCTCCGGTGACCAGAACGGTGCGCGGCGAGAAGACGGCCCGCGAGCCGATCCGCTCGACGTGCTCCCACGCCTTGGCCACGACGGTTGTCGGCTCGAGCAGCATGCCGACGTCCTCGGTATCGGCGGGGAGGCGTACTGCGAATTCCGGCTCGATCCGCCACCGCTGGGAGCAGTAGCCGTGCCGCGCCTTGATGCCGCGCTCGGTGTACTCCCCGTTGCGACACATGTCCCACTCGCCGGCCGCGCAGTTGGCGCACGGCACCGGGTCGGGCCGGCGGACGATGCCTACGATCAGGTCCCCGGCGGAAAAGGTGCCCGTCGGGTCCTCGAGGACTCGGCCGAGATTCTCGTGGCCCAGCACCAGGTAGTCCACGCCGGGCGGGGCGTCGCCGTACTCGGCGTTGACGATCTCGACGTCGGTGCCGCAGATTCCGACCGCTATGCCTTCGACGAGGACCGGCCCGTCGGACTCCGAGGGCTCCGGGACGTCGCGCAGCTGGGCCGACTGGACCTGGCCGGGGGTGACCGTCAGCGCCTTCATGCGTCCTCCTCGAACTCGGGTCGGGGGCAGCTTAGGGCCGTGGCAGGCTGGAGCAGTGACCGATGCCGACATCGAGTGGCGCAGCGTTCCTGCCGTGGCCGAGAGTTTGGGTATTCCGGTGACCCGGGTGCATCAGCTGCTGCGTGACGGGTGCCTGCTCGGCCGACGGGTTGCCGGCGTGCTGTGCATTCCGGCGGAGTTCATCCGGGCCGGCGCCGTCGTCAAGGGATTGCCCGGCACGATCACGCTGTTGCGTGACGCCGGCTACGACGACGAGGCGGCGTTGCGTTGGCTGTTCGCGGCCGACGACTCGCTGCCCGGCACGCCGGTGCAGGCCTTGGCCGAGAATCGCGGCACCGAGGTCAAGCGCCGCGCCCAGGCTTCTGCGTTCTAGCGGGCCACATGCGATCGACATACCTGCTGGTGCTCCTCGGCTGCCTCCTCGGAACCCTGCCGTTGGAGGTCTTTCTCGGCGTCCGCGTCTACCGGCGATGGCGGCGACTCGCCCTCGCGCTATTCCCGACGGTGGTGGTGTTCACCGCGTGGGACGTCGCGGCGATCGCCGCGGGGCACTGGCGTTACGACCTGCATCAGATGACCGGGGTGGTGCTGCCGGGGCGGTTGCCGTTGGAAGAGTTGCTGTTCTTCCTCGTGATCCCGACCTGCGCGATCCTGGGCTTCGAAGCGGTCCGCCGGGTGCGCGGCTGGCCGGCCGGCGACGAGTGAGCTACAGCACCGCGGCCCTGATCGGGGTGGTCGCGGCCATCTGCGTGGATCTCGCCGTGCTGCGCACGCGGTTGCTGACCCGCAAGGTCTTCTGGACGGCCTATGCGATCGTGCTGGCCAGCCAGCTCGTGGTGAACGGCATCCTGACCGGTCGGGGGATCGTGCAGTACGACCCGCATGCGATCACCGGCGTACGCATCGCGTACGCGCCGATCGAAGACCTGGCCTTCGGCTTCGCCATGGTGCTGCTCACCTTGTCGACGTGGGTGTGGTTGGGCCGGCGTGGGGTGCAGCGTTAGGTCAGGCCTGGACACTGCGCCCGGAGCGGGTGCACAGTACGAAAACTCGCTCCGACCGAGAGGCCGAACATGCCCAAGTTTATGGATTTTCATGACGATCTGAAGCTGCCGCCCGAGGCCATCGCCTCGATCGGCCAGGGAACCCGGGACGGCGCCACGGACGCATTCGGCGTGCGCCAGTTGGAGCTCTTCCACAACCCCGACGGCAAGGTGTACTGCCTGTTGGAGGGCCCCGACGAGGAGGCGATCCGCAAGCATCACGCTGCTCTGGACGTTCCCTGCGGAGACGTCCACCCGGTGGAAAGCCTGCTCTGATCAGGTCAGCGAGCGCCGGCACCCGGCCGGCGCGCCGCTCGGGCTCGCAGCAGTCCTGGAATGGCGACCCGGGCCCGGCCGGCGGGTCCGACTGACACCCGCCGGTCGAGCACCTGGTAGTCGGCTCGCTCGACGGCGTCGAGGATCCCGCCGTAGAGCGCGAAGGCCGTTCGCATGCAGTCCCGCGACGCCGGATGCAACAGCCGGATGCCCGGCCGGGCGGCCCGGAAGATCTCGCGAGTGCGGGCGATCTCGTAGGCCATCAGCCGGCGGACCGGCCCGTCCACGACGCCACGTTCGAGCCGGCGACGGTCCACCCCGAACTGCGCCAGGTCCTCCAGCGGCAGGTACAGCCGGCCACGCCGCAGGTCCTCACCGACGTCGCGGATGAAGTTCGCCAGCTGGAACGCGATACCGAGGTCGGCGGCGTACGGCGCGACGATCGCTCTGGGGGTGCCCGGATGCTCCAGCACGGGCACCATCTGCAGCCCGATGACCGCCGCCGAGCCGTAGACGTATGTCATGAGGTCCTCATACGAGCGGTACTCGGTGACGGTCAGGTCCATCTGCATGGAGACGAGAAACGCCTCGAAGTACTCCGGCGGGATGTCCCAGCGTTCGATCGTGTCCAGGATCGCCGGCAGCACGCCATCGTCGCCATCGCCCCCACCGGATAGGAACCGGTGGCTCCACCGGTCGAGGGCGTCGGCTTTCTCCGCCAAGGTCAGGGTGGAGGCAAGGTTGTCGACGATCTCGTCGGCGTACCTGGCGAAGCCGTACAGCGCATGCACGTACGGGCGCTTGGCCGGCGGGAGCAGCAGGGTGGCCAGGTAGTAGGTCTTGCCGTGGGCAGCGTTGAGTCGCCGGCACGCCTCGTAGGACGCCTGCAGCGCCGGCGAGGTGATCCCGGCCGCAGCCAGCTCGCGACGGCTCACGCCGTGACCTGCTCGGGCGAACCACGCCGGCGTAACCGTCGGACCGCCAGGGCGACCAGGCCGGCGGCGACCAGGACATCGAGGGCCAGGCCGACCGGCAGGGTCGCGCGGGCCAGGTTGTAGCCGTCGGGAAGGACCAGGAAGCACAACGCGGCGCTGGCAGCGACGATCGCCGTCCGGGGCCGACCGGTCAGTCCCGAGGCGGCCAGGACAGCAACGGGCCACGTGAGGTACCACGGGTGCACGGCGGGCCCCAGCACAACCACTGCGAGCAGGGCCCATCCGCAGTACTCCACCACCAGGCGGTGGCCGCCGGTTCGGGCGGCCCGAACCCACAGCACGACCAGCAGGGCGAGTGTGACGAGCGACGCGATGCCGCGACTGGCGGCCAAGACGCTCGAGGTCGTCACCTTCAGCCCGATGGCATGTGCCACGCCGGCGCCCACCAATCCCAGACCGGTCGACAGCGACGTCCACTGCCGGGTCAGCCCGACCGTGTTCAGCGTGCCGGCCCAGCCGTAGCCCACGCCGCTCACGGCCGTCACCGC
>JALZAK010000182.1 GCA_030948385.1 Actinomycetota bacterium | reverse complement strand
GTGGCCGTCGGCGACTGCACCGCAGCGCGCTGGGCCGCCGGCGCGCTCCCGGACCGACCCGGGCGTCGCGCCGGCGCGACAGCGGCGCCTGCTCGCTTCGCGATCACCCGCTGCCGCAACGCCGCGTACGCCGGCTCCCGCTCCTTGAGGTCGGCCAGTACCGGGGTCGCCAGGAACAGCGAGGAGTACGCCCCGGAGGCCAGCCCGACGAACAGCACCAGGGCGAGGTCCTTCAGAGTGCCGACGCCGAGCAGGCCGGCGCCGACGAAGAGGAGGCCGGCGACCGGGAGAAGGGCGATGAGCGAGGTATTGATCGACCGCATGAACGTCTGGTTGACGGCCAGGTTGGCCGCTTCGGAGAAGGTCATCCGCGAGCCGCCCAGTAGGCCCTTGCTGTTCTCGGCGACCTTGTCGAACACGACGACGGTGTCGTACAGCGAGAAGCCCAGGATGGTGAGCAGGCCGACCACCGTTGACGGGGTGACCTCGAAACCCACCAGGGAGTAGATGCCGGCGGCGACGATCACGTCGTGCACCAGTGCCGCGATCGCCGCGATCGCCATCTTGGGCTCGAACCGGAAGCCGATGTAGACGCATACGGCGATCAGGAACACGAGGAGACCGGTCAGCGCCTTGCGGGTGACGTCGCTCCCCCACGACGAGCTCACCGCGTCGTCGCTGATGTTGGACTGGTCGACGCCGACCTTCTTGGCGATGGCGTCCTTGACGGTCGAGACCTGGTCGGGCTTGAGCTCAGGGGTGCGGACCTGGATCCGGCGGTTGCTTCCGCTGCCCACCTGCTGGGCGCTCGCGACGGTGACCCCGGTCGAGGCGACCGCGGCCCGGACCGAGGCGACCGTCGCCCGGTCGGTCGCCGGCACGAGGTACTGGTTGCCGCCGGCGAATTCGATGCCGAAGTTGAAACCTCGGAAGACGAACGAGGCCACGCAGACCAGGATCAAGATCGCGGAGGCGATGTACCAGCGCCGTCGGTTCCCCACCAGGTCGAAGTTGGTTTCGCCGCGGTACAGGCGGCCCGCGAGACTCACCTCATGACTCCTTCGGGGTGATCGCCGAACGACCCAGTCCGGCCAATGCCGGCGTGGCCGAGGCCGGGTCACGGTGCCGTACGTTGCCCAGCCCGGTGATCCGCGGCGAATCGAAGGCCGGCGACTGAGACAGCACATGGACCAGCGGGTGGGTGAACAAGAACACGACGAGGATGTCCAGGATGGTCGATAGCCCGAGTGTGAAGGCGAACCCCCGGACCGCCCCGACGGTGAACAGGTACAGGGCCGCGGCAGCCAGGAAGGACACCGCGTCGGCGGACAGAATGGTGCGCCGGGCCCGGATCCAGGCCCGTGGCACGGCCGACCGCACGCTGCGGCCGTCCTTCACCTCGTCCTTGAGGCGTTCGAAGAAAACGACGAAGGAATCGGCCGTGATGCCGACCGCGACGATGAAGCCGGCGATCCCGGCCAGGGTCAGGGTGAAGCCGATCTGGCGGCCGAGCAGCACGACGCAGCCATAGGTGATCACGCCGGACAGCACCAGGCTGGCGATGGTCACCAGGCCGAGCGCTCGGTAGTACAGGAACGAGTAGACGACGACCAGTGCCAGCCCGATGCCGCCGGCCAGCAACCCCGCCTTGAGCTGATCGGTGCCCAGGGTCGGCGAGACGGTCTGCGCCGAGATGATGGTGAACGTCAGCGGGAGCGCGCCGTACTTGAGCTGGTTGGCGAGCAGCTTGGCCTGGGTGAGGCTGAAGTTGCCGGTGATCTCGGCATTGCCGGTGATCACCCCGCGGATCTGCGGCGCGGAAACGACCACGCCGTCGAGGACGATGGCCACCTGGTCGTTGGGTGATGGCTTGCCGAAGGCATCCTGGGTCAGCTTGGTCCAGCGGTCCTGGCCCTTGCCCTTGAAGCTCAGCGTGACCTTGAAGCCACCCGCACCGGTGGTGTCCACTTCGTAGTTGGCGTTGCCGACGTCGGTGCCCTGCACCTTGGCGACGTCGAGCAAGTACTTGATCGTGCCACTGTTGTCGCAGGCCACCTGCTTCTTCTTGGGATCGTCGGTGGACCCCGGTGGCCGTTTGGCCAGGACCGCGCAGGTCACCCGCTGGTTGCCGAACAACGCCTCCGCCGGTTGCTTGGCCAGCAGGTCGCCGAGGGCCTTGTCGGTCAGCGGTTTCTGACTTTGCGCCGGCGACGGGTTTGCGCTGGCTGCCGGGCTCTTGGCGGCGCCCGTCGGCGTCGGCTTCGGTGTCGAGTTCGGTGTCGGCGACGGGCTCGCGGCCAGCAGAGCCGACGTCAGGGCCCGCTTCTTGGTGCTGCTGGACGGCTTCGGGGAGATCCCCGGCCCGGCGGACGGTGACGCGACGGGTGAACCGGACGGGGCCGGACTGGCCGGAGGGGCCGGGGCGCCCCCGGGGGCCTGGCTGATCACCTGGCGGAAGGCCAGCCGGGCGGTGCCGGCGACCTCCTTGCGGATATCCCTACTCGTCCGGCCGGGCAGTGACACGGTGATCTGGTCCGAGCCCTGGGTGACGACCTCGGCCTCGGAAACACCCAGGCCGTTGACCCGGCGCTCGATGATGGTGCGGGCCTCGCCGAGCTGATCCTTGCGCGGCGCCTTGTTGCCCTTGGTCACCGCCTTCAGCGTGACGGTCGTCCCGCCCTGCAGGTCCAGGCCCAGGCGCGGGGTCCTCGTGGAGCCGGTGAAGAAGACCAGCGCGTACAGCACGGCAACGATCCCCGCCAGGGCGATGAAGTACCGACTGACGCGCAGCGGTCCCGACGGTGCTACCACGAGGTGATTCGCTCCTTGATGGGTGCGGGCTGCGTTCCAGTATCGCCGACCGGCTTCACTCCCCCGGCGCCGCGTCTCCGTCGACGGCGCCGGCCGGGTCATCACCGGGGGTCAGGATGCGCGCTACGGCCGCGCGGGCGTACCTGTTGTGTACGCCCGGCGATGTCTCCAGCGTCACCGTCTCGTCGTCGAAGCTCACCACGGTCGCGTACAGGCCGGCCGTGGTCATCACCTCGACGCCGGCGGTGAGCGTCGCCTGCGTCTGGCGCAGCTGCTTCATCCGGTTGCGCTGCGGCCGGATCAGGACGAAGTAGGTGAACGCGCCGAGAGCGAGCAGGAGCAGCAGGGGGGTGAGGCTGCTGCCCTTGCTCGGGGCGGCCGCGGTCGCCGCCAGTGGCACGGCGGCGAACGAACTGGTTCCCATCGTCACGGTTTGTGGCCTCTCGGACATCGCGGACTGCCGGCCGCGGGAGTCTAGTCGGGCGCCGGCGCGTGCTCCGCCGCCAGGGGACAACGGCTCGGCCGGCGGGCGGGTTCCCGGATCAGCCGTCGTCGAAAAGGGCCGGGTGAGCGCCGGCCACGGCCGGCGCCGGCAATCCCAGGTGACGCCAGGCCGCTGGCATCGCCACCCGGCCACGCGGTGTCCGGGCCAGCAGGCCGGCGCGGACGAGGTAGGGCTCGGCCACCTCCTCGACCGTCTCGGCCTCCTCGCCGACGGCCACCGCAAGGGTGGTCACCCCGACCGGCCCACCGCCGAAGCGGGACACCAGCGCGGTCAGCACCGCGCGGTCGAGGCGGTCCAGGCCGAGATCGTCGACGTCGTAGACGGCCAGCGCCGCCTGGGCGAGGGCGCGGTCGACCACACCGTCGGCCCGCACCTCAGCGAAGTCCCGGACCCGGCGCAGCAGCCGGTTGGCGATCCGCGGCGTTCCCCGCGACCGGCCGGCGATCTCGACGGCACCGTCGGGGCGCAGCGGCACGCCGAGGATGCCGGCGCTGCGGTGCAGCACGCGCTCGAGGTCGGCGGGGTCGTAGAAGTCCATGTGACCGACGAACCCGAAACGGTCCCGAAGCGGGCCGGTCAGCAACCCGGATCGGGTGGTGGCCGCCACCAGCGTGAACGGCTCGACCTCCAGCGGTATGGCGGTGGCGCCCGGCCCCTTACCGACTACCACATCGACCCGGAAATCCTCCATCGCCATATACAGCAGCTCTTCGGCGGGCCGGGCGATCCGGTGGATCTCGTCGATGAACAGCACGTCGCCGCCGGCGAGGTTGGTCAGAATCGCGGCCAGGTCGCCGGCGCGTTCGATCGCCGGCCCGCTCGTGACCCGCAGGTTGGCGCCGAGCTCGGCCGCGATGATCATCGCCAAGCTGGTCTTGCCCAGCCCCGGTGCGCCGGACAGCAGCACGTGGTCGGGGGGCTTCCCCCGCCGCAGGGCGCTGTGCAGGACGAGCTCGAGCTGCTCGCGGACCCGGGGCTGCCCGACGAATTCGGCGAGGGTACGGGGGCGCAGGGCGGCCTCGGCCTCCCGCTCGGCCGGTTCGGGATAGGCCGACACGACGGCCTCCGACTCGCCGGTCACGGCCGGCCCAGGACGCGGATCGCGCTCTTGAGCAGGGCGGCAACGTCGGCAACGTCGGCACCGCCGGCAACGTCGGCTTCGGCCGCACCGCCGGCGGCTTCGGCCACCACCGCGGATACCCCCTCCTCCGCCTCCCGGGCCGACCAGCCGAGCCCGACCAGCGCCTGGCGTACCTGCTCTCGCCACGGCTGGTCGGCCACGGTCGGGCCACCGGCGCGCGACGGCGACGTGCCGATCGAGCCGAGCCGGTCGCGCAATTCGAGCACCAGGCGCTCGGCGCCCTTCTTGCCGATGCCCGGCACCCGGGTGAGCGTGGTCAGGTCCTCGGTGGCCACCGCCCGCCGCACCTCGGTCGGCTTGAGCACCGCGAGGACTGCCTGCGCCAGCCGGGGACCGACCCCCGAGGCCGTCTGCAGCAACTCGAAGAGAGAGCGCTCGTCGTCGCTCGAGAAGCCGTACAGGGTCAGCGAATCCTCGCGAACCACCAGGCTGGTGGCCAGCCGGGCCACCTCCCCGCTGCGCAACCCGGCGATGGTGTCCGGGGCGCATTGGACGCTCAGCCCGATCCCGCCGATCTCGATCACCGCCCCGTCCGGGCTGACCCCGGCCACCCGGCCGCAGATGCTGGCGATCATCGCCGAGCCGCCGTGACCGCCGCGGCCAGCCGCAGCTGCGCCGCCCCCCGCCAGAGCTGGCAGATCGCGAGGGCGAGGGCGTCGGCGGCGTCGGCCGGGCGGGGCGGGGTGTCCAACCGCAGCAGCCGGGTGACCATCACCGTTACCTGGGCCTTGTCGGCCCGGCCCGACCCGGTCACCGCGGCCTTGACCTCGCTGGGCGTGTGCAGCGCCACCGGGATGCCGGCGCGGGCCGCTGCGGTGATCGCCACCGCGCCGGCCTGCGCGGTGCCCATGACAGTGCGGACGTTGTGCTGGCTGAACACCCGCTCGACCGCGACGACGTCGGGCCGGAAGCGGGCCATGGCCGCGGCGAAGGCGTCGGCCAGGCACAGCAGGCGGACGCCGATGTCGCCGTCGGCCGGGGTGCGCAGGACCTCGACGTGGACCAGTGCCGGTGCGCCGCCCGGGCGGCCCTCGACGACGCCGAGTCCGCAGCGGGTCAGTCCGGGGTCGACGCCCAGCACAAGCACCCGCCACCTCCGCCGCCGAACACGTGTTCGACAAACGCTAGTTGCTCGCCACACCCGGCCCGGGCCGACACGCCGGGCCTCCGGCCGGCTCAGCGCAGCGGCCGGCCCTCGCGGAGCAACTCGATCGCCTTGGTGAGCCGGCGCCGGCGGGTCTCCTCCTGCTTGGCCTGGCCGATCCACTCGGCGTACTCCCGCCGGTGGGTATACGACATCGCCTCGTACGCCGACTTGGCGATCGGATCGCCGGCGAGCGACTCGGCCAGCGCCGGCGGCGGCTCGACGGTCCGCTCGTCGGTGTCTCGCCGCAGCTCGATGTCCACATCGTCACCGGGTGCTACACCGGCCGCCCTGAGCACCTCCTTGCGGAACGCAATGCCGGTGAAGTCCCCCATCCGGAATGAGGTGGTCCGAAACGCCGTGCCGTTGAGGGTGCCCGCGACCGGGATGCGCACGCCGCCACCCAACTCCTCGCGCTGCTCGTAGGACAGCGGCACCGCGGCATGCGCGTCGAGTCGGAGCCGCAGCCGCATGCTCAGGCCTCGACGGCTTCCAGCACCCGGTCGGGGATGTCGAAGTTGGACCAGACGTTCTGCACGTCGTCACAGTCGTCGAGCGCGTCGACCAGCCGGAGCACCCGGCGCGCGTTGTCCTCCTCCAGCGGGACGCTGACCGAGGGCAGCCACGCAATGTCGGCGGAATCGACCTCCATCCCCGCGCCGGCGAGGGCGCGGCGCACCGATTCGAGGTCGGCCGGCTCGCTCACCACCTCGAATGCGTCGTCGATGTCGCTGACCTCTTCCGCGCCGGCCTCGAGCACGGCCAGCACGACCTCATCCTCGGTCCGGCCGGGCGTCTTGGGCACCAGCACCACGGCCTTGCGGGCGAACAGGTAGGCCACCGACCCGGGATCGGCCATGTTGCCGCCGTTGCGGCTCATCGCGGTGCGTACGTCGGAGGCGGCCCGGTTGCGGTTGTCGGTCAGGCATTCGATGAACAGCGCCACGCCGCCCGGGCCGTAGCCCTCGTAGGTGATGGTCTCCCAGTGGGCACCGCCGGCCAGCTCGCCCGAGCCGCGCTTGCGGGCTCGGTCGATGTTGTCGTTGGGCACCGACTGCGACTTGGCCTTGGCGATGGCGTCGGACAGGGTGGGATTGCCGGCCGGATCGCCACCGCCGGTGCGCGCAGCCACCTCGATGTTCTTGATCAGCTTGGCGAAGAGCTTGCCCCGGCGGGCGTCGACGACGGCCTTCTTGTGCTTGGTCGTCGCCCACTTGGAGTGACCGCTCATGAGTGCTCTCTCACCATCCCCACGAACATCCGGTGCACCCGGGTGTCGCCGGTCAACTCCGGGTGGAAGCTCGTCGCGAGCAGGTGACCCTGCCGCACGGCCACGATCCTACCGGCGTGGGGACCGCCCTCGACGGTCGCGAGGACGTCGACGCCGGCGCCGGCGGCCTCCACCCAGGGGGCCCGGATGAACACCGCGTGCACGGGCTCGTCGCCGAGATCGGCGAAGTGCAGGTCCTCCTCGAAGGACTGCACCTGCCGGCCGAACGCGTTGCGGCGCACCGTGAGGTCCATCCCGCCGAGCGTCTGCTGGCCCGCTGCACCGTCCACGAGACGGTCCGCCAGCAAGATCATGCCGGCGCAGGAGCCGTACGCCGGCAGGCCGCCCCGCAGCGCATGCCGAAGCGGTTCCAGCAGGCCGAACGCCGTCGCCAGCCTGATCATGGTCGTCGACTCGCCTCCGGGCAGCACCAGGCCGTCCAGGCCGGCGAGTTCCTCGGCGCGGCGCACCGGCAGCGGCCGCGCGCCGGCGACGGTCAGCGCGCCGGCGTGCTCGCGGACATCGCCTTGTAGCGCAAGGACACCGACGACGGGAGCGTGCCGGGTCACCAGCCCCGGCCGGCGAAGCGCTGCTCGGGAGGCAGCGACTCACCGGTGATACCGACCATCGCCTCGCCCAGGCCGCGCGAGACCTTGGCGATCACGTCCGGGTCGTCGTAGAACGTGGTGGCCTTGACGATCGCCTCGGCCCGCTGGGCCGGGTTGCCCGCCTTGAAGATGCCCGAGCCGACGAAGACACCCTCGGCTCCGAGCTGCATCATCATCGCCGCGTCTGCCGGCGTGGCGATGCCGCCGGCGGTGAACAGCACGACCGGCAGCTTGCCGCTCTCGGCGACCTCCCTGACCAGGTCGTACGGCGCCCGCAGCTCCTTCGCCGCCGCGTACAGCTCGTCATCGTCGAGGCCGGTCAGCCGGCGGATCTCGCCCCGGATGGCGCGCATGTGCCGGGTCGCCTCGACCACGTTGCCGGTCCCGGCCTCGCCCTTGGAGCGGATCATCGCGGCGCCCTCGGACAGCCGGCGCAGCGCCTCGCCGAGATTGGTAGCGCCGCAGACGAACGGGACGGTCAAGGCCCACTTGTCGATGTGGTGCGCCTCATCAGCAGGCGTCAATACCTCGGACTCGTCGACGTAGTCGACGCCGAGGGACTGCAGCACCTGCGCCTCGACGAAGTGGCCGATCCGGGCCTTGGCCATCACCGGGATCGAGACCGCGGCGATGATGCCCTCCACCATGTCCGGGTCGCTCATCCGGGCGACGCCGCCCTGGGCCCGGATATCGGCCGGGACCCGCTCCAGCGCCATGACGGCGACCGCGCCGGCATCCTCGGCGATCCTGGCCTGCTCGGGGGTGACGACGTCCATGATCACGCCGCCTTTGAGCATTTCGGCCATCCCGCGCTTGACCCGCGCGGTGCCGACCACGCCCGGCTGGGCGGCGGAGTCAGTCTCGGACACTGGGGTGCTGCCTCTCAAGTGCGTCGAACGCGATCGCGGCTGGACCTCCTCATGGTAAGCCGTCAGCGGCTGGTGGCCCCCGGCGCGGCCAGCCCCGTGTCGTCGATCTCGAAGTAGCTCGGCATCGGGCGATGACCGGCCAGCCGCAGCGCGCGGACCACCGGCTTGAATCGCACGGCGCGGGTGTCGCGCACGGCGTCGTTGTAGAACTGCCGGGCGATGCCGACCCGGTTGCCCGCCAGAGTCAGCTCGGCCAGCGCCGGCGCGTCAGGATCGAGACCGAGCTGTTGCAGCAGCCTGGACAGGTCGTTCTCGGCTGCCTCCCGGCCGGCCGGCTCGGCCGCCCGGGCGGCCTTGGCCAGCGC
>JALZAK010000165.1 GCA_030948385.1 Actinomycetota bacterium | reverse complement strand
GCGCAGCGTCTCGCCGAGGGCGGCCGCGCCGGCCAGCCGCTCGCCGGCCGCCTCGGTCACCACGGTGTGCACCCAGCCCTCGACGAGTGCGAGCGAGGTCTCCAGGCGGGCCAGCGTTGCCTCCTGCCCGGGGGTGGGCTCCGGGGTGAACATGCCGCTGCCCAGCGCCTCCTGCAGGCTCTGCGGGTTCTGCGGGTCGATGTCCTGCATCGCCCGCTGGATCGCCTCGCCGTCGATGCTGATCCCGCGGGCGTACGCCTCGACGGCGTCGAGCAGGTGCTTGCGCAGCCACGGCACCGACCCGAAGAGCCGGTGGTGGGCGGCCTCGCGCAGGGCCAGATAGAGCCGTACCTCATCCGCCGGTCGCTCCAGGCCGGCGCCGAATTCGGCCACGTTGACCGGGAGCAGCGACGCCTGTCCGGGCGGCCCGAGCGGCAGGCCGATGTCGGTCGCACCGAGTACCTCGGCGGCAAGCGACGCGAGCGCCTGGCCGACCTGGGCGCCGAACATCAGGCCGCCGGCCTGGCCGAGCATCCCCAGCAGGGCGCCGGCCTCGGCCTGTGCTTCGGACGGCAGGGCACCGCGCATGGCCTCGACCACGCGCGACGCGATCGGGTCGCACAGCGTCGACCAGACCGGCAGGGTGCGCTCGATCCACTCCACCCGGGTCCACGCCACGCCCTTGCGGATTCCGGACGGCAGCGCCGTCAGCGGGTCCAGCCACAGGTCGCCGAGGCGCAGCGCCTGCTCCACCTCACCTCGCTCGGCGGACGTGACCGGCCGGTCCGTTCCGGCGACCTGGCTGATCGCGAGTTGCCGGGCGAGGTCCCAGTTGACCGGGCCACCGGACCACGACATCAGCTTCTGCAACTCGGCGAAAAGTGGGGCCTTGCTCGACCAGTCGCCAGCTTCGCTCGGGGGGGTGCCGCCGGGCGTGCCGAAGCCGAAGGGAAGGTCGGTCATGCACACCACGCTAACGGGTGAGCGTCCGGCGCGCCGTCGTGCGCCCGGCGGGAACTGGCCGGCCCGGCCTGTACCGTTGGTTACGGATCGACTCCAGCAGCAGGGAATCAAGCCGAGGCACCCATGTCGCCCCTTGTGTGGACACTCGCACCACTGCTGGTCACGCTGTTCGCGATCGCCTGGGTTTCCTGGCGAGCCCGGCCGCGCCAGCCCGGCGACGCGATCGACACCATCGAGGAGCACCAGAGGTTCCGCGCGGCGCTGGCCCGGCAGGCCCGGCCGGGCACCGAGCACGACTCACGCTGAACTCACCCGGCCGGCAGATACCCTCGCCCCATGACACGTCGGGGGGCCACGCTGATGCTCGGCGCGGTGCTCCTCGTCGTCTTTGCGATCGCTGTCGCGTCAATGCCGGTGCCGTACGTGGTGCTCGGGCCGGGCCCGACCGTGAACACGGTTGGCACGCTCGACGGAAAGCCGGTGATCAACATCACCGGTCGGCCCAGGTCCGTCTCGGCCGGCCACCTCAACCTGATGACCGTGTCGGTGGGCGATCGGATCGACCTGCTGACCGGGGTGCGGGCCTGGTTCAACCGCGACTACGCGGTGGTGCCGCGCGAGGAGATCTATCCGCCGGACCGTACGGTCAAGCAGGTCGATGCGCAGAACTCCGCCGACTTCCGGTCCTCGGAGGACTCCGCCGAGGTGGCCGCCCTGCACCAACTTGGGATACCGCAGCAGGTGTTCGTCACCAAGGTGGCGCCGGGCGCGGCAGCGACGGGCAAGCTCGCCGCCGGCGACGTGCTGCTGGCCGTGGACGGGGTCGCGGCGGCTTCGGTCACCGAGTTGACCGGTCTGATCCGCAAGCATCATCCCGGTGACCAGGTTGCGGTGCGCTACGTGCGGGCCGGTCATCCGGCCACCGCGACGATCCGGGCCGGCGCCGTGCCGGGGGACCTCACCCGAGCCATGCTCGGCATCCAGGTGGACCAGCGGCCGGCGCCACCGCTGCACATCTCCTTTGACATCAACGACATCGGCGGCCCGTCGGGCGGGTTGATGTTCGCCCTCGCCATCGTCGACCTGCTGACCCCGGCCGACCTGACCGGCGGGATGTTCATCGCCGGCACCGGCACCATCGACGGCACCGGCACGGTCGGGCCGATCGGGGGCATCCATCAGAAGCTGGTGGCGGCAAAACGCGCGGGCGCCGTCGTGTTCCTGACGCCCGCGGCGAACTGCGCCGAGGCCAGCCAGCTCATCCCCCATGGCCTCCGGCTGGTCAAGGTGACCACGCTGCGCGATGCCCTCGCGGCACTGGCGACGTTGCGGGCCGGCGCCGGCTCGCTGCCCTCCTGCCGCTCCTAGCCGCGCGCGCCTGACCGGGAACCTCGCCGCACCCGGTACGTTTGACCTACGTCGGCTTCGACCAATGAGGTGACATCGCGTGGCCATACGGCCTCCGGCATACCGGGTGTCCCGGCGCACCCGCCTGTTGATCCCGGTCGTGCTCCTGCTCGTCCTGCTGATGTCGGGGTTCGGTGCCCTGGTCTCGCTCTACACCGACGTGCTGTGGTACCGCGAGGTGCATTTCACCCGGGTCTTCACCACGGTTCTCAGCACCCGGGTGATCATGTTCGTGCTCTTCGGCGCGGCGATGGCCTTCATCGTCGGCGCCAACCTGACGGTCGCCCATGTCCTGCGCCCGCAGTTCCGGCCGATGTCGCTGGAGCAGCAGAACCTCGAGCGCTACCGGCTGGCGGTTGAGCCACGGCTGCGGCTGATCATCGTCGGGATCAGCGCGCTGTTCGGCATCTTCACCGGCATGTCGGCGCAGGGCAACTGGCAGACCTGGCTGCTGTGGCGCAACGGCGTGCCGTTCGGGCGCAAGGATCCGCAGTTCCACCGCGACCTGTCCTATTACGCGTTCACCTATCCGTTCCTGCGTTACGTACTGGGCCTGCTGTTCACCGCGGTGGTCCTGTCGATCCTGGTCTCGGTCGTCATGCACTACCTGTTCGGGGCGATCCGGCTGCAGACCCAGACGCCCGGTGAGCGGATGACCGCGCCAGCCCGCGCGCACCTGTCTGTCCTACTGGGATTCTTCGTGCTGCTCAAGGCCTGGGCGTACTACCTGGACCGCTTCGGCCTGGTCTACTCGACCCGCAGCACCGCGAAGGTGGCCGGGCCCTCCTACACCGACGTCAACGCGGTCCTGCCGGCCAAGACGATCCTGCTGCTCATCGCGCTGATCTGCGCGCTGGCCTTCTTCGCCAACACCGCGGTACGCAACTTCTCGCTGCCGATCATCGCCTTCGGCCTGCTCGTGCTGTCCGCGGTGCTGATCGGCGGGGCGTATCCGGCCGCCATTCAGACCTTCCAGGCCCGGCCGAATGCCAACACCAAGGAAGCGCCCTTCATCAAACGCAACATCTCCGCGACACTGGCGGCGTACGGCCTGGACGGGGCCAAGACGAAACCGTACGACGCCAAGAAGAGCCTGACGTCGGCGCAGGTGCAGGCGGACACCGGCACGGTGCCCAACGCGCGGCTGCTCGACCCGAGCATCATCACCGACACGTTCACCCAGCAGCAGCAGGTCAAGCCGGTGTACGGCTTCGCCGACAAGCTCGACATCGACCGGTACACCTTCGAGGGCAAGACCCAGGACTACATCGTCGGGATCCGCGAGCTCAACAACGCCGACCTGCAGGGCGCGCAGGGCAACTGGATCAACCGGCACCTGGTCTACACCCACGGCAACGGTTTCGTGGCCGCGCCGGCCAACCAGGTAGTCAAGGGCGGGCCAAACTTCGTCTCCGGTGCGCTGACCGAGGCGCTGAAGAAGACCACCGGGGAGAACAAGCGCGCCGTCATCCCGGTCGACCAGCCGCGGGCCTACTACGGCGAGTTGCTGCCGGACTACTCCATCGTCGGCAAGAAGGGCGGGGCGGACCGGGAGTTCGACCGACCGGGGGAGGGCGGCGGCCAGGACCAGGTCAACAACACCTACGCCGGCGCCGGTGGCGTGCCGATGGGCAGCGAGTTGCGCCGGATCGCGTACGCACTGAAGTTCCGCGAGCCGAATATCCTGCTCAACAGTGCCGTCACCGACAAGTCCCGGATCATCTACATCCGTGACCCGCGCAAGCGGGTGGAGCGGGTGGCACCGTTCCTCACGGTCGACGGCGACCCGTACCCGGCCGTGGTCGGCGGCCGGATCAAGTGGATCGTCGACGGATACACGACCAGCGACGGCTACGCGAACTCCGAGCGCACGACGCTCGGCGAGGCGACGACCGACACGTTCACCAACCGCGGCACCGCCGGCCAGCCGCAGGCGCAGGTCAACTACATCCGCAACTCGGTCAAGGCGACGGTGGATGCCTACGACGGCACGGTCACCCTGTACGCCTTCGACGAGAGCGACCCGGTGCTGCGCACCTGGATGCGCGCCTTCCCGCACGTGGTCAAGCCGGCGTCGGCGATCTCCGACGAACTGCGGGCGCACTTCCGCTACCCCGAGGACCTGTTCAAGGTGCAGCGGGAGATTCTGGCCCGCTACCACGTGCACGACCCGCAGACGTTCTTCTCCGGGGTGGCGTCGTGGAGCGTGCCCGGCGATCCCACCACGCCCAAGGACCAGCCGAAGAAGCCGCAGCCGCCGTACTACCTGCTCGCGCAGCCGCCTGGCGCCACCAGCACGAGCTTCGAGTTGACCACCGTGCTCAACCCGATCCGCAAGGAGAACCTCGCCGCGCTGGTGACTGTCTCCAGCGACCCGGACAACTACGGCCGCTTCACGATCCTGGAAGTGCCGAGCAACACGGTGATCCCGGGGCCCAACCAAGTGCAGCGCAACTTCACCTCGACGGCCGAGGTCTCCCGTGACATCACGCTGTTCGACAACGGCGGCTCGCGGGTGCGCTTCGGCAACCTGCTGACCCTGCCGGTCGGCGGCGGCCTGCTCTACATCGAGCCGCTGTACGTCCAAGCCGTGGGTGAGGGCTCCCAGCCGCTGCTGCGCAAGGTGCTGGTCGCCTTCGGCGACCAGGTGGCCTACCAGGACACGCTGCCCCAGGCGCTCGACCAGCTGTTCGGCCCGGGCGCCGGCTCCACCGTCGCGCAACCAGTCGGCGGGCCCAGCCCGACGCCGTCCGGGTCCCCGTCGCCGGGGCCGTCGGGCGGCCCGGTCGGCGGGTCGGCCGGCGAGGTGGCCGCGGCGGTCAACGACATCAACGCCGCCCTCGACGACCTCGCCACGGCGCAGAAGGCCGGCGACTTCGCCGGCATCGGCACGGCGGAGGGCGAGCTCCAGCGGGCGATCCAGCGTTTCCAGAAGGCGCAGAAGGCCCAGCCCAAGCCGTCGGTGAGTGTCTCTCCTTCACCCCGCTGAGGTCGCGGCTTTCACCAGCTCGGCGACCTTCTTCTCCACGGTCGGGCTCCACTTCTTCAGCGCGTACGAGACCGGCCACAGGTCGCCGTCGTCGAGGTTTGCCGCGTCCTGGAAGCCGAGGGTGGAGTACCGGTAGTTGAACTTGCCCGAGTCCTGGAAGAACACGACGACCTTGCCGTCCTCGTTGGCGTAGGAGGGCATCCCGTACCAGGTCTTGGGCAACAACTCGGGGGCCGTCGCGGTCACCGTCGCATGCACTCGCTCAGCGAGCGCTCGGTCCTGAGGTGCCATCTCGGCGATCCGGTCGACGACGGCCTGCAGGCCGTCGGCCTTCTTCGCGCCCTTCTTGCCCTCGGCACGCAGCTCGGCGGAGCGCTCCTTCATCGCGGCACGTTTCTAGTTTTTTAATAAGTCGGATTCCTTCGTGGCCTTCTTCGCGGGCATTCGTGGGGTTCCCTCCGACGGGTGAGGCGCGGCGTTGGGCCGGCCTTCTGTAGCGAGGCTAGGCCGCGTCCACATCGGCGGCTTCTCGATTCCGGACCGGATTGGGGGGCCGGCGTTGACGCTCGGGTCGCCGGGGATGCCGGCGCTGTTTGCGCCGGCCGGCGGCAATTTGTAGAGTGGGACCCACCGACGCGGGGTGGAGCAGCTCGGTAGCTCGCTGGGCTCATAACCCA
>JALZAK010000101.1 GCA_030948385.1 Actinomycetota bacterium | reverse complement strand
GCTCTACGCCGCCCTGGCCGACGTGCCGGACCGTGAGGCACTCGGCGCGCTGCCGGTGCCGCTCACCGACGGCCGGTTGGTGTCCGGCCCGCGCGGGGTGCTGCTGCCGGGCCCGGACCTGCCGGCGGTCGACCTCTCGGCCCTGGACATGCGGCTGGTCCATCCGGATGCAGTGCACCCGCTGCTGGAACGCCTGGGCGGTACTCCCGCGTCCGCTCGATCCGTGCTGCTCGGCGAGCGGGTGCGCGCCCAGGTAGAGCACGCGTTCGACGACGACGAGCCCGCCGAGCCCGACGGGTCGCCGGACTCGGGCACGGGATTGGCCGGCGCCGTGTTGGCCCTCGTTGCCGCGGCCGGCATCCAGCCCGGCGAGCTTGCCTGGCTGGCCGATCTGCCTTTGCCGGCGCGAGATGGCAACCGCTATCCGGCCGGTGAGTTGCTGCTGCCGGATTCACCTCTTGCCGAAGTGATGTCCGCCGACTCGCCGTTCGAAACGGTCGAGTCCGAGTTCTGCCGGCGATGGGGGGCTGCGTCGCTCGAAGCCGTCGGCGTGCTCTCCACGTTCGCCGTGCTGCGGGTCACCGAGGTGGATGTCGCCGCTCATTCGCTGGACGGCGAGCAGGACTACCTCGACGAGGTGCTGGCCGGCGAGCCCGGAATGCTCGAGGAGCTGGTCGCGGTCCGCGACCTGGAGCTGGTCGACCCGGCCGGCTGGCCGCGGGCGCTGGCCATGCTGGCGGCGGAGCCGCTGCGCAGCGTGGTCGGAGCCTCGGCCGTGGTAGTGCCTGGAGGCCGGCGGGTCCCCTCGTACACCACCTGGTGGCTGTGCCGGCATCCGGTTCTCGGCGGGAGCCGGCCGCGAGACCTCCGGCTGCCCGGGGTCGATGAGCTGGCCGGGCTCTACGACCTGGCGGCCGGCCCCGACCTCGAGTTTCTCCGTATGGTCGGCTGCCGGACCGGACTGGACGACGTTCTTGCCGACGAGGAAGGCGCCGAATCGCTGCTGGCCCGGTTGGCCGACCTCGACCGGACGTGCACCGCGACCACACTGCGCCGCGTGTACACCCGGCTGGCCGAGGTGCTGGCCGACATCGAGCCGCCGCGGGTGGTGCGGGTCGCTCCCGACCGGGTGCTGCCCGCCGACCGCGTGGTCGTGCTCGATGTGCCGTATGCCCTGCCCCTCCTGGGCGCGCTGGTGCCGATCCCCGGCGGCTCGGCAGTCGCCGATCTGCTCGACCTGCCGATGGCGTCAGAGGTTCTGGCCGGACCGGTGACCGGCGACGTGATCCGCACCGTCGGCTGGCGGGACATCCCCGGTGCCAGACTGGCGGCCGAGCGGCTCGGCGGCCGGGTACCAGACGCATGCGTGGTGGTGCACGGCGACCTGACGGTGTCCGACGTTCCGGTCGACTGGTGGCCCGAGGGCAGCAGCGACCATGTGACCGAGGAGTCCGGTGCGGCCGGACTGGGTCGTGCGCTGGCCTGGCGGATGCGTCGGTGGGAATTGCGCGCGTCGGCTGTCGAGGCCCTGTCCGCCCCCGGTCAGGAGGCGCTACTGCGCGCCGAGGACGCCGCTGCCTCAGCCTAGCGGCGGGGGCAGCTCGTCGGGCTCGGCCGGAATAGCGACCGGCGCTCCCCGGCGGATCGCGTCCCGGCGCCGGCGGCAATATCCGATGCCGGCTAAGCCGAGCAGAAAGCCGGCCAGCGCAGTCTGCATCCACCACAGATGACCGGCCGCCCGCAGCTGGGATATGAAAGCCAGGCTGCCCAGCAGCGCGACGCCCCAGATCGCGGTCCCCACTGTCACCACGGTCACCGCATCGACCTCGAGCGGCTCGGGGTCGGGGCGGCGGGTGCGCACCCATCGAGGTTAGCGCTCAATCGACGATCCAACTGTCGTTAGCAGCGCTAAAGAGTTAGGCTAAGGGTTATGCCAACGGCTACCCGCTCCGATTCCGAGCTGGCAAGCGTGCTGCGCATGTCGGTGATGCGGTTGGCCCGCCGGCTTCGCGCGCACCGCCTCGATTCGGGCCTGTCGCTCACCCAGCTCGCCGCGCTGGCGACTCTCGATCGGCACGGCGCGATGACACCCGGGGAGCTGGCCGAGCACGAGAAGGTGCAGCCCCCGTCGATGACCCGGGTGATCGCCGCCCTCGAGGGCCGCGGGCTGACCAGCCGCATCCCGCACCCCAGCGATGGGCGGCAGCACATCGTCGCGGCCACCCCGCTGGGCCGCGGGCTACTCCGCGAGGACCGGCGCCGGCGGGAGGCGTGGCTGGCCTGCCGGCTGGCCGAGCTCAGTGCCGGCGAGCGTGCGGTGCTGCGAGCCGCAGCGCCGGTCCTGGAAAGGCTCGGCCAGCTGTGAGCCCCACGTTCCATTCCCTGCGGGTGCGCAACTACCGGTTGTTCGCTGCCGGTCAGATCGTGTCCAATACCGGCACGTGGATGCAGCGGGTCGCCCAGGACTGGCTGGTCCTGCAGCTCTCGCACAACAGCGCGCTTGCCCTCGGCGTCACCACCGGGCTGCAGTTCCTCCCGATGCTGCTGTTCGGCCTGTGGGGCGGTGTCATCGCCGATCGCTACCCCAAGCGCCGGCTGCTGCTCATCACGCAGTCCACGATGGGGGTGCAGGCCCTGCTGCTCGGGGTACTCGCGATTACTCACGTCGCGACGGTGGGGCACGTCTTCGCCCTGGCATTCGTGCTCGGGCTGGTCACAGCGTTCGACAACCCGGCCCGGCAGTCCTTCGTCGTCGAGATCGTCGGCAAGGACGACCTGCCCAACGCCGTTGGGCTCAACAGTGCCACCTTCCACGCGGCGCGGGTGGTCGGCCCGGCTCTCGCCGGCCTGCTGATCAACCTGGTGGGCACCGGCCCGGTATTCCTGCTCAACGGCGTCTCGTATCTGGCCGTCCTGGCCGGGCTGTACTCCATGCGCGAAGCCGAGTTGCGCCCGTCGGAGCCCCTCGAGCGCGGCCGCGGCCAGTTGATGGAGGGGCTGCGCTACGTCCGCGGGCGGCGCGACCTGTTGCTTCCGATCGTGATCGTCGGCTTCGTCGGCACATTCGGAATGAACTTCCAGATGACCATGGCACTGATGGCCAAGTCGGTGTTCGGCAAGGGCGCCGGCTCGTACGGACTGCTGGGGTCGGCGCTGGCGATCGGGTCACTGTCCGGGGCGCTGTTCGCGGCCAGCCGGGCCACGCCGAGCCGGCGCTTGCTGGTCAGTTCGGCGGTCATCTTTGGCGGCCTCGAGGTCGTGTGCGGGCTGATGCCGAGCTACCTGACGTTCATGGTGCTTCTCGTGCCGACCGGGTTGGTCCTCATCCTGCTCAACACCACGGCCAATTCCACCGTGCAGATGGGCGCCGGTGCGCGGATGCGCGGGCGGGTGATGGCGCTGTTCATGACGGTGCTGCTCGGCGGCACTCCCATCGGCGCCCCGTTCCTGGGTTGGCTCGCTGCCGTGGCGGGCCCCCGGTGGAGTCTGATCGGCGGCGGTCTGATCTCCGCCGGCGGGTCGGCCGCCGCGGCGCTGGTGCTTACCGGCCGGCCGGGTCGGGTCCTGCGGTTGCGCCGGCGCCGGACGGTCGAGCAGTCCAACAACGAGGTGGCCTATGACCAGGCCCGCTCCGCATAGCCTGAGCCGATGCGCACCGACCGCTACCTGACCCTCTTGCGTGCCGATGGCGAGCTGCTCGCCGGCGCGGCGACGCGCGACCTCGACGCCGCCGTGCCGCCGTGTCCGGGCTGGCTGGTCCGCGATGTCGTGACGCACACGGCGGAGGTCTACGAGCACAAGCTGGCTTGCATCCGGCTGCGCGCGGCGCCGCAGCCCTGGCCACCGGCGCACTGGCCGGGGGCCGCGGACCCGATCGGCTGGTTCACCGACGCGCACCGGCGGATGCTCGACGTCTTGAACTCGACCGATCCGGCCACCCCCGCGTACACCTGGTGGCCTGCTGACCAGACCGTCGGGTTCTGGGTTCGCCGGATGGCTCAGGAGACCGCCATGCACCGGGTGGACGCGCAAAGCGCTTTCGACTCGGTGACCCCGGTCGACGCCGACCTTGCTGCCGACGGGGTCGATGAGGTGCTCAACGTGATGCTCGCCGGCGACTGGTCGGAAGCGCCGATCGAGGTGGCCGGTTCCGGTCAGCGCGTCGAGGTCAGCACCGCCGGCCAGTCATGGCTGGTCACCTTGCAGGCCGAGGCGGTCACGGTCGGGCGGACCGACGGGACCGTCGCCGATGCCACCGTGAGCGGGCCGCCGTCGGAGCTGCTGCTCTGGATGTGGGGCCGCGCTCCCGACACCGTTGTGGACGTCGCCGGCGACCGCACGGCCAGCGGGCTGCTGCGCGAGCGGCTGGCCCTGGCGACCGGCTGAGTCGCTCCACTGCGGGCGCGGTCGGGGGATGGCCAGGGTGAGCAACGGCCCCCCGCGGGCCCGCCCCCAGCGCCGCACCCCTAGCACAACCGCGGCGATCATAAGCAGAGTTGTCACTGCCAGCCCGATCACCTGGGAGGGCATCGATGCATTCGACAGGATCGCGTAGGTGTCCCAGCCGGCATGGCCGAGGATGAGCGGCCAGATCCGTCGGTAGCGCCGGTAAAAGACCACTGACAGGTATGCCCATGGGAGGAGGACGACGGCGCTGATCCCGTAGTAGAGATGGTAGGAAAGTCGCAGGGTCACCAGGACCGCCAGGAGCCGTCGATCGGGCCAGCCGAGCCGTTCGAGCACCCGGTAGGCGAAGGCGAGTACGACGATCTCCTCGACGAAACCGGCGCTGATCGCGGCCGGGATCCCGACTGCTGCCAATCGCGCGAAGGACACGTGCGAGCCGACCTCGACGTTGGCGCTGAAGCGGTCGACGTACGGGATCTGGCTCAGCGCCAGCCCGAGTCCGAACTCCAGCACGCCGCCCAGGCAGAAGATCCATACGAAGGCCCACCAGGTGGCCCGGGCGGTCTCGACCGCCGGCCTGGCCAGCAGGCCGATCCGGGCCAGCCGGTCGCCGGTCAGCCGCAGCGACCCCCAGACCATGGCGATGGGCAGCGCGCTGAAGGTCACCGACAGCACGGTCGCCGCGGCCGAGTAGTCGCCCAGCGGGTCCACCACGCGGCCGGCGAGTACGTCGGCCAGACCGAGCAGCGCGGACAGGAACGGCAGGCCGGGAAAGACCAGCATCACCGCGATCAGGCACAGCCACAGCAGCCAACGTCGGGCCGGGCCGGCGTAGGGCTCCGGAATTCGCGGCGTGAAGAACTGGTCGAGCACCCGGGTGGCCAGCGTGGTCACCCCAGATCACCAGGCATAAGCCTCCGGGGCGGCGCCGCCCGGACCCGGGAAGATCTCGTCCAAGCGGGCCAAGGCCTTCTCGTCGAGGTCGAGCTCCAGTGTGCGCAACGCGCCGTCGAGCTGGTCCATGGTCCGCGGGCCGATGATCGGGCCAGTCACCCCGGGCTGGGCCAGCAGCCAGGCCAACCCGACGTTCGCCGGCTCCTCACCGAGGTCGGCGCAGAACTCCTCGTACGCCTCGATCGCCGGCCGGTGCTCCTCCAGCGCATCTTTGGCCCGGCCCTCAAGCCGGCGCTTGCCTTCGTTCTCCTTGCGGATCACCCCACCGAGCAGGCCGCCCTGAAGCGGCGACCAGGGGATCACGCCCAGGCCGTAGTCCTGGCAGGCCGGCAGCACCTCCAACTCGATGCTGCGGGTGAGCAGGTTGTAGATCGACTGCTCCGATACCAGGCCGAGGAAGTCGCGGCGACGGGCCGACTCCTGCGCCTTTGCGATGTGCCAGCCGGCGAAGTTGGACGATCCGACATAGATGATCTTGCCCTGCTGGCGTAGCACCTCCATCGCCTCCCAGATCTCCTCCCATGGGGTCGACCGGTCGACGTGGTGCATCTGGTAGACGTCGATGTAGTCCGTCTGCAGCCGGCGCAGCGAAGCGTCGCAGGCGCGGCGGATGTTCAGCGCCGAGAGGAACGTCTCGTTGGGCCAGTCGCCCATTCCGCCGTAGAGCTTGGTGGCGAGGACCGTCCGCTCCCGCCGGTCGCCGCCCTGAGCGAACCAGCGGCCGATGATCTGCTCGGTCACGCCCTCGCCGGACTTCCAGCCGTAGACGTTGGCGGTGTCGAAGAAGTTGATCCCCAACTCCAACGCATGATCCATGATGGCGTGACTGTCCTCTTCGGACGTTTCTGGGCCGAAGTTCATCGTGCCAAGGCACAGCGGGCTGACCGAAAGGCCGCTGCGCCCAAGGTGGGTGTATTCCATGAGAGCCTCCGGGGGTGCGGGTGGACCTACCCTCGCACGCCGGCGGCGGGCACCGCACGGTGGTTCGATCGGGCCGGCTCGGACGGCTAGAGTTTGCGGCCGCGCACGCCGAAGACGATGTCGTCCCAGGACGGGATGCTGACGTGCTTGGCTGGTTCGTCGTGTGCGGGTCCGCCCACTGCGCCGGCCTCGCGGACCACCGACAGCGGCCGGGCAGGCTCGGTAGCCCGGGCCTCGGCAGCGGCCGGCGCGCCGTCGGGCGGCGCAGTCTCCAGCAGGGTTCGGGCGCCGTCGTCGTTGGGCCGGACCTGCTGGCCGACCGGGTCGTACACCCAGCCGGCTTCGCCGACCTGCCGGCCGGCGCCGAAGCGCACCGAGATTCGCCAGGTGCCGTTCTCCCGCCGGCCGGCATCCCAGGTCGCCGACTCAGGGTCGACACCGCGCGCCTGCAGCTGGCCGTCGACGGCCTCGCCGAGTAGCGGAGCCTCCTCGCCGGGCAGTGGCCGGCACCGGGTCGCCCGGGCGCGTTGTACGACCAGCGCGCGCTCTTGCAGGACCGGGCCGGCGAACCGCAGCACCCGCTCGACCGGCATGCTGCCGGCCCGGGCGATCTCCTCGGGTGCCTCGCCGGCCCGCACCCGCGCCTGGATCTCGGCCGGCCGCATCGAGCTGTCCATCGCGATCTCGATCTGGCCCAGCCGGGTGCCGTCGCCGCGGGAGGCGGCCTGCAGCCGCTCGTCGACGGCGAGGCGATACTGCTCGCCGTTGTCGTCGGACAGCACCACCGCGGCGCCGTCCTCGGCGAGCGCGACGAAGCGCAGCTGGCGCATCCGAGCCTCCACGAGATCGGCCGTAATGGAGCCGACCCTACGCGGGCGGGGCGCCCGGGCGGTGCTGCGACACGGCCTGTCTAGAGGTGGTCGACGACAAAGTCGATGCAGGCCGTCAGCGCCTCGACATCGTCGGGTGCGATCGCGGGAAACATGGCGATGCGCAGCTGGTTGCGGCCGAGCTTGCGATAGGACTCGGTATCGACGATGCCGTTCGCCCGGAGCACCCGAGCCAGTACGGCGGCGTCGACCTCCGCGGTGAAATCGATCGTGCCCACGACCTGCGATCGCAGCGCTGGGTCGGTAACGAACGGCAACGCGTACGGCGACTTCTCGGCCCAGGTATACAGCCGCCGGGCCGACTCGGCGGTGCGTTCTACCGCCCAAGGCAGGCCGCCGTGACCGTTGATCCAGTCGATCTGTTCGGCCAGCAGGAACAGCGTCGCAAGCGCCGGCGTGTTGTAGGTCTGCTCCAGGCGGGAGTTTTCGATCGCCGTCGGGAGGTGGAAGAAGGTCGGGACCCACCGGTCCGCGGCGATCTCCTCGGCTCGGGCCAGCGCGCGAGGCGATAGCAGCGCGATCCACAGCCCGCCGTCGGAAGCGAAGGACTTCTGCGGGGCGAAGTAATAGGCGTCGACCTCGGACAGGCGCACGGGCAAGCCCCCGGCAGCGGATGTGGCGTCGATCAGCACCAGGGAGTCCGCATCCGCGTCGGCGACCCGGTGCACCGGCCGCATGACACCGGTTGACGTTTCGTTCTGCGGCCAGCAGTAGGCGTCCACGCCGGCCTCGGCGACCGGGTCGGCCGCGGCACCCGGCTCGGCGGTGATCACGCTGGGTTCGGCCAGGAACGGCACTCCTCGGGTCACCGCGGCAAACTTGGCGGAGAACTCGCCGTAGCTGCAGTGCTGGGCCCGCTTGCGGATCAGTCCGAAGGCGGCAATGTCCCAGAAGGCCGTTGTGCCGCCGTTGCCCAGCACGATCTCGTACCCCGCCGGCAACGCGAAAAGGTCCGCGAGACCGGACCGAACCCGGCCGACCAGCGAGCGCACCGGAGCCTGGCGGTGCGACGTCCCGAGCAGGGTCGAGCCGGTGGCGGCGAGCGCCTGCAGCGCCTCGGTGCGGACCTTCGACGGGCCGGACCCGAACCGGCCGTCGGACGGCTTGAGCCCATCGGGCAAGGCGATCTCAGGCATGACGCGCAGCCTACGGCGGGCAGATCAGGTGCCCGCTAAGCGTGCCGCGGCTTGGTCGCCGGCGGCCAGGGCGGGTACGGCGGACGGCCCTCCATGCGGGCAAATAGGCCCGTGGCCCGGCGCAGCGGCTCGTCGTACGCAGCGCCCTGCGCCGCCAGGTTGCCCGCGAGTCCCAGCAGGGCGTAGGCCTCCTCGAGAGCGTTGCCGAACGCGCCCCAGCCGGCCGCCGCCTCGGTGAAGGCGTCGGCCGCGCCGGCATGGTCGCCGTCGGCCTGCCTGAGGAGGCCCTCGGCGCTGACGATGGCGTGGCGGGCCACGGGCAGCGCCGCGCCGGCGAGGCCGGCAAGTCGCGAGCCGAGTGCCGGGTCTCCCGCGGCGACGGCTGTGCGGACGAGGGCGGGCAGTCTCGGTGGGTACTCCGTCGAGTCTGCGAAATCCCCCCGGGCGGCCAGTTCGGCGAGTAGCCGACGGGCTCCACCGCTGTCACCGACAACCTGCCGAGCCATTGCCGCGGGGCAGGCTGCCAGGGCGAACGTTTCGCGATCGAGTGGGCCGGCCGTCACCAACGCTCGCTCCGCTTCGTCGAGCGCGGGACGGCCCAGCTCGAGAAGCGCCCGGGCCCGACCCGCACGTGCCTCGACGGCGTTCAGGTCGCCGCTGGCCTCGAGCCGCGGCAGAATCCGCTCAGCCAGTCGCACCACGTCGGCCAGCCGACCGACCTCGAGCAGCGGGTGGAGCCGGCTTGACCGGATACCGTCGGCCAGCCTGTGCAACCCCCGGTCGGTGGCGAACGCCTCGCCCTCCGCATAGGTGGCGAGCGCGGCCGGCGGCCCGTCCATCACCCAGCGGCAGACACCCAGATTGTTGTAGGACGAAGCGGCGGCGTTGCCGCGACCGGCGGCGATCAGCAGTGTGAGGGCACGCTGCAGGTCGGCGACGCCGGCCGGTTCGCCCAGCGACGCCGCGGCGGAGCCGCGGGCGGATACCGCCACCGGGGGGACCGGCAGGCCGAGCTGGTTCGCCAAGGACAACGCTCGGTCGGCTACGGCGATGGCGCTCCGGTGGGCGCCGGAGACCATCTGCTGGCTGGCCAGCCGGGTCAGTGCCTCGACCTGTTCGGGACCGGGCGGTTGCGTCTCCAGCAGCCGAACGGCCTCCCGCAAGGCCGTCTCCGCAGTCGAGTCTCCGAGGCTGTGCAGCTGGAGTCCGAGTGCGGACAGCGCCGCGCCGGCGGCCACTACCTCGCCCCGGGCGCGCAGCGACGCCGCGGCCGACCGGAAAGCTTCCGCCGCCTCGCGAAGGCGACCTACCTGATCAGCCGCGCGGCCCCACCGGACCAGCAACGGCGCCCGCTCGACGCTGTCCTCTGGGGTGAGTTCCAGTGCCCGGTCGAAGAGCTGCATCGCCTGGTCGGCGTCGAGCCCGACCGCCTTCTCCGCGGCGAGCAGCGCGTGCCGGCGGGCCAGCGGGAGGACTGCTTCGGCCAGGTCTGTGTCGCGGGCGGCGCGAGCCAACGTCAGCGCCTGACTCGTGTGATGGGCAAGCACCTGTGCGATGTCCTCCACCCGACCAGCCGCCTCCTCCTCGAGCCAGCGGGCCGCAGCCAGGTGTTTTGCTGCCCGTGCCGGGCGCGGAATGCCGGCATACGAGACGTCCCGGACCAGGGCGTGCCAGAAGACCAGCTCGTCTTGACCGGCGACCGTCGAGCTGGCGGGCGAGCGCCGGACCAATTCCTTTCCGGCCAACTCGTGCAGCGCCCGCTCGACCTCGGCCGAATCGCGGCTGCCCATGGCCGTGACGGCGGCGGGCCAGAAGACCCGCCCGATGACCGCGGCGTCCGCCAGCAAGGCCTTTCGGTCCGGCGCCAGGTTGTCGAGCCGGGCCGCGATCAGGGCCTGGATCCCTTGCGGGAAAGGGATGTCCACCCCGTCCCGCAACTGCCCGGCAGCGTCAAGCAGCTCTCGATCGCGCAGGACACGAACCCACTCCTCAGCCCAGAGCGGGTTGCCTTCGGCCCGATCGAGCACGAGTCGCCGGGTGGCTGCCGGTAGCGGTTGATCGCTCAGCAGCCCGGTCACCAGGGCGGCCGTCTCGCTGTCGGTCAGGCCGGTCAGAGTGATGGTCATGGTGTTGCGCAGGCCGGTGCCCCAGGTCGGGTGCGCCTCGTACAGCTCGGGCCGTGCCGTGCCGAGCAGCAGCAGGGGCACGCCGTCCGCCCAGCGCGCCAGATGATCGAGGAAGGCCAACAGGGCGGGGTCCGCCCAGTGCAGATCCTCCACGACGACCACCGCCGGGCCGTTCGCGGCCAGCGACTCGATGAACCTCCGCCACCCGGTGAAGGACTCCTCGCGAGAGGGGGTCGCAGCGCTTTCGATGCCCAGGAGTGGCAGCAGTAGGCCGCGCATCCATGCCTTGTCGCCGTCGGGCAGTACGGCCTCGAGCTTCGGGACTGCCTGCTCCGGACGATCGGTATCGAGGATCCCCGCATGGGCCTTGACGATCTCGCCGAGCGCCCAAAACGTCACCCCGTCGCCGTAGGGCAGACAGCGCCCCTGCCGCCACGGCACCAGGTCAGGCAATGAGTCGACATACGCGAAAAGCTCCGCGACCAGCCGGGACTTTCCCACCCCCGGTTCGCCGGTCACGGTCACCAACTGCACCGAGCGGTCCCGGGCTGCCCGGTCGTAGGCCGTGCGAATCTGCAGCAACTCCAACTCGCGGCCGATCATGGGTGTGGACATGGAGCGCAATACGTCTACCCCGAAGGTGGCTCGCGGGGGGCCAGCTCGCCACAGCTGCAGTGGGGCGGACTTCCCCTTGACCGTCACCGGATCCAGCGGCTGGTAGTCGAAAACGCGGGAGGTGGCCTGGAACGTCGACTGTCCGACCGCCACGGCGCCAACCGGCGCTGCCGCCTGAATCCGGGCCGCGGTGTTGACCACATCGCCGGTTGCGAAGCCCTCGCCGGCGCGTGGTCGAGCCCCCAGCGTCACGAGGGCTTCTCCGGTGTTCACCCCCACCCGGACCGACAGGCCCAGAGCCAACCGCGCGTTGAGCTCCTCGATGCCGGCCAGGATCTGCAGCCCGGCCCGGACACTGCGCTCCGGATCGTCCTCGTGAGCCACCGGCGCCCCGAAAACGGCCATGACCGCATCACCGATGAACTTCTCCACGGTACCGCCGAAGGACGCCACGCGCTCGGCGACCAGCTGGTGATACGGCACGAGCTGGGCCCGGACATCCTCAGGGTCGGCGAATTCCGACGCTGCCGTGAAGCCCACCAGGTCGCAGAACAGCACCGAGACGATCTTGCGCTCCTCTGCCGCCGGCGTCGCAGACCGGTCGAGCGGACTGCCGCACTCGAGACAGAAGCGGGCCCGTGGGGGACTGGTCTGACCGCATCCCGGGCAGCGCACCGCCCGAGCGTAGGTCCTGCCGACGGGGGGCCGGGAGGGTTCCGGGGAGACTGCGCCGCAGCAGCGGCAACTTCCGGGAAAGCGTGCTGCCGCCGCGGGCTCGAGGGCCGCTTTCCCGGAAGTTGCGCGGGGTCGGGGGCGGGGACGCGAGCGATCTAGCGTTTCGCGATGTCGGCCCAGCCCTCGACCTCTTCAGCCTTGCGCGGCGCGGGGCCCACGTACTTCGCCGCCGGCCGGACCAGCCGGCCGAGCCGCTTCTGCTCCATGATGTGCGCGCTCCAGCCGGCGGTGCGGGCACAGGTGAACATGGACGTGAACATGTGCGCCGGCACCTCGGCGAAGTCCAGCACGACGGCCGACCAGAACTCCACGTTGGTGGCCAGCACCCGGTCGGGTTTGCGCGCGTGCAACTCAGCCAGCGCGGCCTTCTCCAACGACTCGGCGACCTCGTAGCGCCGAGAGCCGAGCCGCTTCGCGGTCCGCCGAAGGGTGCGGGCCCGCGGGTCCTCCGCGCGATATACCCGGTGCCCGAACCCCATCAGCTTCTCGCCGCGGTCGAGGAGCTTTACCACGTACTTCTCGGCGTCGCCCTCTTTCTCCACCTCGTCGAGCATCTTCAGCACCCGGGACGGGGCACCGCCGTGCAGCGGGCCGGACAGCGCGCCGACCGCGGAGGAGATGCAGGCGCCGGCATCCGCGCCGGTGCCGGCGACCACCCGCGCTGTGAACGTGGAGGCGTTCATGCCGTGTTCGGCCGCCGAGACGAAGTAGGCGTCGACCGCCTCCACGTGCTTGGGATCGGGCTCGCCGCGCCAGCGCACCATGAAGCGTTCGACGATCGTGGGGCACTGGTCGATCCGCTTCTGCGGCACCGCCGGCAGGCCGAGCCCGCGGGCGGACTGTGCGACGAAGGACATCGCCATTACCGAAATGCGGGCCAGATCGTCGCGGGCCTGCTCGTCGTCGATGTCGATGAGCTGACCCAGGCCCCAGTACGGCGTCAGCATCGCGATGGCGCTCTGCACGTCGACCCGGATGTCCCCGGAATGGACCGGGATCGGGAACGGCTCCGCCGGCGGCAGCCCGGGGTTGAACTTGCCGTCGACCAGCAGACCCCACACGTGCCCGAACGCCACCCGGCCGACCAGATCTTCGATGTCGACGCCGCGGTAGCGCAGCGCGTTGCCCTCCTTGTCGGGCTCGGCGATCTCGGTCTCGAAGGCGACCACGCCCTCCAGGCCGGGCTTGAAGTCGGACATCGCGGGCTCCCTGGTCTGCGGCCATGCTGCGAGCGCCCATTGTGTCCTGCCAGGTGTCGGTTCCGCTCCCCCCAGCCCAGTACCGTCAGCGGGTGAGCGCGGGTGGGGATGACCGGGTACGCGATATGCGCCGGTCCTACGAACGGGCCGGCCTCGACGTTGCTGACCTGGCCCCGGACTGGGTCAGCCAGCTACGCCGCTGGCTCGACGATGCGATTGCTGCTGACCTGACCGAGCCGAACTGGATGGTGCTGGCCACGGCCGACGGCCGCGGCCGGCCGAGCGCACGATGCGTGCTCCTGAAGGGCTTCGGCGAGCGCGGAGTGGTCCTGTTCACCAATTACGACTCCCGCAAGGGCCGCGACGTGGCGCAGAACCCGTACGCCTCGCTGGTGATCCCGTGGGTGCCTCTGCAGCGGCAAGTGATCGTCGTGGGGGCTGTCGAGCGCACCAGCGCGGCCGAGTCCGACGAGTACTTCGCCGGCCGGCCCTACGGCTCGCAACTGGGTGCGGCCGTCAGTCCGCAGTCAGCAGTAGTCGGCTCGCGCGCCGACCTGGACGCCTCCTGGGCCCGGCTCGCCCAGCGATACCCGGAGGGGAGTGCTGTGCCGCGGCCGGCCAACTGGGGAGGCCTGCGGGTAGTGCCGGAGACGGTGGAGTTCTGGCAGGGCCGCCGCGACCGGCTGCACGACCGCCTGCGGTTCCGCCGGACTGACGATCGCTGGGTGGTCGAGCGACTTGCCCCCTGAGACCGGGGATCGGTGAGCGGCGGGCGACTGCGGCGGATCGGGGCCGACACGAGGCCGCTGCGCGAGGCGGACTTCCGCCGGCTGTGGCTGGGCAACGGCGTCGCATTCATCGGCTTCCAGCTGACCGCAGTCGCGGTGGCCGTGCAGGTGTACGCGATCACCCGCTCCTCGTTCTACGTCGGCCTGATCGGGTTGGTGGGCCTGGTCCCGTTGATCGGCTTCGGGCTCTGGGGCGGGGCGGTCGCCGACGCGGTCGACCGCCGCCGGCTGCTACTGCTGTCGTCGTGCACCCTGTGGGCGGTCACCGGTGGGCTGTTTGCCCAGGCACTGCTCGGGCTGCGCAACGTCGCCCTGATCCTGGCCCTGGTGGCGGTGCAGTCAGCCGCCTTCGCGGTGGCCTCCCCGACCCGGGGGGCGATCATCCCGCGACTGCTGCCCGCCGAGCTGATCCCGGCAGCCAACACGCTCAGCTTCACGATGAGCAGCTTCGGGATGGTCGCCGGGCCGCTCATCGCCGGTGTCGTTATCGGCCGCCGGCATCACTTCACCGCGGCGTACGCGATCGACGCGGCGCTGTTCTCGGTAGTGCTCTACGCGGCGCTGCGGCTGCCCCGGCTGCCGCCGATCGGCGAGATCACTCGGCCCGGGCTGCGGTCCGTCTTCGACGGGTTGCGGTTCATCGTGGGCCGCCCGGTGCTGCTGATGTCGTTCGCCGTGGACATCGTGGCGATGGTGCTGGCGATGCCCCGAGCGCTGTTCCCCGAAGTGGGAGAGACCCGCTTCGGCGGCGGCGCGGCCGTCGGCTGGTTGTACGCGGCCATCGCGATCGGATCGGTAACAGGCGGGCTGTTCTCCGGGTGGATCGGCCGGGTCCGCCGGCAGGGGCTGGCCCTGACGGTGGCCATTGTCGCCTGGGGTCTCGCGGTTGCCGCCGCCGGCCTGGTCGGCAACCTCGCGCTGGCCGTCGGCCTGCTCGCCATCGGGGGAGCCGCCGATCTGGTCTCGGCTGTGTTCCGGCAGACAATCCTGCAGACCTATGCGCCGGACGAGATGCGCGGCCGGATGCAGGGCGTGTTCACCGTGGTGGTGGCCGGCGGGCCGCGGCTGGGTGACGTGCGGGCCGGTGCGACGGCCGCGCTGACGGGTGCGACCGTCTCCTGGGTGGGCGGGGGGCTGCTGTGCGCGGCGGTTGTGGTCGTGGTCGCAGCCTGCGTGCCGGCCTTCCTGCGTTACGACGCCAGCACGCCGGCGGCTACCCGCAGATCGGAGACCAGCCCCTCGTAGGCGGCTGCCCGCCCGTCGCCCTGGGTACGCAGCACCGCGCTCGGGTGGATGGTGGCGAGGATCCAGCCGGCGTGCACGCCGGCGTCCTCCCCGCCGGACGGGCCCTCCCAGGGCATCAGCACACCGCGCTGGCGGGTCACCCGGAACGCCGGCCCGAGCAGCGCCGAGGCGGCGGTGGCGCCGAGCACGATGACCAGCTCGGGAGCGAGCAGGGTCAGCTCTGCGTCCAGCCAGGGGTGGCAGGCCGACACATGGGTCAGGTCGGGCTTCTGGTGGATCCGCCGTTTGCCGGGCGCTCCCGTGAAACGGAAGTGCTTGACGGCGTTGGTCACGTACGCCTGATCGCGGTCGATGCCCGCATCGGCCAGGGCGCGGTCGAGCAACCGGCCGGCCGGCCCGACGAACGGCTGGCCGCGCTGGTCCTCGACGTCGCCGGGCTGCTCCCCGACCAGCACCACGCGGGCGCTCGGTGGGCCGGCCCCGAACACGGTCTGGGTGGCCGGCAGGTACAGCTCGCAGCCCTGGCACCGTCGAGCCGCCTGCTCGAGCTCGGGCAGGCTGGCACTGCCGGGGACGAACGCTGCCGCTCCCGGGAACTCCCGCTGGTCGCTCATCGCGACCGTCGTACCACGCGGGAGGCGGTTCGGGCCATCCGCGGTCCAGCCGCCTATGGTGCACGGATGTCACGTCCGCCCTCCGGTGAGCAGTGGGCCATCGCGGCCGGCGATTCCCGGGCGGTCCTCGTCGAGTCGGGTGGCGGCATCCGGGAGTACGTCGCGGGCGGCCGGGCCGTGCTGGACGGCTACGCCGTCGAGGAGATGTGCACCGGCGGTGCCGGTCAGGTGCTGGCGCCCTGGCCCAATCGGGTCCGGGACGGGCGCTGGTCATGGCGCGGCCGGGACCAGCAGCTGGCGCTGTCCGAGCCCACGGCAGGTAACGCGATCCACGGCTTGGTGCGCTGGCGCCCCTGGACGCTGGTCACCCGGACGGCCGACGCCGTGTGCGTGCAATGCCAGATCGACCCGCAGCCCGGCTATCCCGGCTCGATCCTCGTCGAGATCGCCTGGTCGGTGTCGGCCCAGGGTTTGCGCGCAGCGCATTCGGCCCGCAACACCGGTTCGGAGCCGGCGCCGTTCGGGCTGGGGGTGCACCCGTACCTGATGGTGCCCGGCGTTGCCGTGGACGATCTGTGGCTCGAGATCCCAGCCGGGACAGCGCTGCGCACCGACGAGCGCGGCCTGCCGGTCGAGGAATATCCGGTAGCGGGGTCAGCGGTTGACTACCGCGCCGGCCGGCAGATCGGTGCCGCGAAGCTGGATACCGCGTTCACCGGCGGGGTGTCTTCCGCGCGACTGTCTACTCCGGACGGTGCGGGAGTCGAGCTATCACTTGACCACGGGTTTGCCTGGATGCAGGTCTACACCGGCGACACGCTGCCGCCAGCCCGGCGCCGGCGCTCGGTGGCCGTGGAGCCGATGACCTGCCCACCCGACGCCTTCAACAGTGGCCGCGACCTGATGGTGCTCGAGCCCGGCCAAAACTGGAGCGGGTCCTGGACGCTGCGGCCACTACGGCCCTGACGAGGACGTACCCTGGCGCCGTGATTTTCAAGGCGGTGAATGACGGGCGTCCCTACCCCGACCACGGCCTGACCCTCAAGCAGTGGGCCGCCATTCCGCCACAGCAAGTGCGGCTCGACGAGCTGATCACCACGACTCGCGAGATGGGCCTGGACCGGCTGCTGGCCGAGGACTCCACCTTCTACGGCGACCTCTTCCCGCACGTCGTGGAATGGGAAGGCCAGCTCTATCTCGAGGACGGCGTGCACCGCGCGATGCGTGCGGCCTTGCAGCAGCGCAACGTCATCCACGCCCGGGTTCACGTGCTGTAGCCAACGGCGGCCCGTCCAGCGCACAGTGAACCGGTGGCCGTCCCGCCGGCACAACCTCGGCGGCCGTGCCGCCGGCCGGCGATGGATTGCGGATCAGCGCGGCGGCGATGAGCCCGCCGACGGCGCAGGCGCCGGCGGCGATGAGCACGGCGATCCGGAAGCCGTGCGCGAACGCCGCGGGGTGCAGGTACGACGCCCCGGTGAGGCCCGCGACCGGCGGCAGCACCGCCACGGCGAGCAATGCCGCTGCCCGGGCCACGTCGTTGTTGACAGCGGACGCAACGCCGGCGTGTTCCATCGGCGCTGCCGACAGCGCGGTGGAGGTGAGCGGGGCGACGGTAATTGCCAGGCCGGCGCCGAGCAGGAGAACAGCCGGGAGCACCTCGTTGACATATCCGCCGGCCCGGTCGATCCGCGCCAGCAGTGCCATGCCGGCGGCCACCACGACGGGGCCGGCCGACATCTGCAGGCGCGGGCCGATCCGGGCGGCCAACGCCCCGGACCGACCGGAGAACACCAGCATGAGTGCGGTGATCGGCAGCAGCGCAGTGCCGGCGCCGATAGGGGAGTAACCGGCCACTTGTTGCAGATGCACCGGCACCAGGAACAGCGCACCCCCCAGGGCTCCGTAGACGACGAAGGTGACCAGGTTGGCCGCCCGGAACTGGGCCGACCGGAACACCGCGAAGGGCAGCATGGGCGAACGGGACCGCAGCTCCACGACCACGAAGGCCCCGAGCAGGGCCAGCCCGGCAAGCAGCGGCAGCGCGACGCCCGGCGACGCCCAGCCGCGCCCCGGACGGTTGGTCAGCCCGGCGCTCAGCCCGTACGTCAAGCCGGCTAGCCCGAATGCCGCCAGCGCAGCGCCGGCGAAGTCGAGCCGGCCCCGCCCCGCCGGGTCCCGGGACTCCGGCACGTAGCGGGCCGAGATGGCCAGCACGGCCAGGGCCAGCGGGAGGTTGATCAAAAACACCCAGCGCCACGAGACCGCGCTGATCAGGTAACCGCCGAGGAAGGGCCCGGCCGCGGTGGCCACCCCGCCGAGGCCGGACCATGCCCCGATCGCCCTGGCCCGATCGGCCGGCGCGAACGAAGCCTGCAGGATCGCCAGGCTGCCGGGCGTGAGCAAGGCACCGCCGACGCCCTGCAGGATCCGGGCGGCGATGAGCACCGGTGCGTTCGGCGCGATGCCGCACAGCAGCGACGCCACGGCGAACCACACCACGCCGACCAGAAACATCCGGCGCCGGCCGTAGCGATCGCCCAAGGCGCCGCCGGCCAGGAGCAGGCCGGCGAGGGACAGCGTGTAGCCGTTGACCACCCACTGCAGGCTCTCCACCCCGAGGGCGAAGTCCCGCCCGATCGCCGGCACCGCGATCCCGACTACCGTCGCATCGAGCGCGGCAACGCCCGAACCGAGCACCGTCGCGGCGATGACCCAGCGACCCCGCGCGGTTGCGTACTCCAGCGCGACCACCGGCCGACCCTGTCACACCTGGGCGGAGCCTTCAGCGTGCGTGGCCGTGCCGCCGCTCGTGCTCGAGCAGCCCGCTCTTGAGGTCAAGCCCGTAGTAATAGCCACCCAGACCGCCGCCGGTGCCGACGATGCGATGACACGGGACGATCAGCGCGATGCGATTCTGCGAGCAGGCCGAGCCGGCTGCTTGGGAGGCCCGCGGGCTGCCGGCGTGCGCAGCCAGTTCTGCGTATGTGATCGTCTCGCCGGCCGGGACCGCGCGCATCGCCTTCCAGGCCGCGGTACGGAACTCCCCGCCGGCCTGGTCCACTTCGATCCGGTCGAGGGCGTCGACGTCGCCGTCGAAGTACCCGCGCAGCGCCTCGCCGACCGGCCCCAGATCGTCGGTGACCTGCATCGGGCGGACCCGGCGTGGCAGATCCAGGCGCCTGCGCATGTCCTCGACGTCGGCGGCGAAGCCGGCGGCGAGGACCACACCGTCGTCGGCGATGGCGCTGAAAGCGCCGAAGGGGGTCTCCATGGTGCTGGCGCGCAGGCTCATCGGTGCTCTCCTCGGTCGGTCCACAGGTGCATCGCGGCGTATGCCCGCCACGGGCGCCATCGGTCGGTGTCGGTGATCTGCCGTTCGATCAGAGCCCGGCGCAGTGCCAGGTCGGTTTCGGGGAAGGCATCCGGGTCGGCCAACGCGCGCATCGCGACGTACTCGGCGGTCCAAGGGCCGATGCCGGGCAAGGCCATCAGCCGGCGCCGGCTTTCGTCGCGGTCCGCGCCGGCACCGAGGTCGAGCTCGCCCGCCGCGACCACGCGGGCCAACCCGCGAAGGGCCCGGGCCCGCGCGCCGGTGAGCCCGATGCCGGCCAGATCGGCCGACGCGACGGCCTCGGCGGTCGGGAACTGGTGGGTCAGCGTACCGTCCACAGTGGACAATGGAGACCCCAGTGCCGTGACGAGCCGGCCGGCGAGGGTCCGGGCTGCCGCGACGGACACCTGCTGGCCGAGTACGGCCCGCGTGGCGAGCTCGAAGCCGTCGACGGTGCCCGGCACCCGAAGCCCCGGGCGGCGACGCAGCGTCGGTGCGAGGGCCCGGTCGGCGGCGAGGACCTCGGCCACCGCCGCCGGGTCGGCGTCTAGGTCGAGCAGCCGCCGGCAGCGGGCCACCAGCCCGGCCAGGTCCCGGACGTCGTCCACCCGGCAGCGCAGCAGGACGTGTCCGGCGGCCGGCTCGAGGGTGACGACCGTCGCGCTCGCGCCGGTTGGTACCACCCGGCGGTACGCCGTCGCCGTCACCTCCTCGATCCCTGCGATCGCCCGCGCGGCGAACCAGCCGAGCAGTTCGCCGGCCGCGAACGGTGCCCGGTAGGAAAGCCGCAGCACGAGTCCGCCGGCCACCCCGTCGACCGGTGCCGGCGGGTGCCGGCGCAGCTCACCAGGCGGGCAGCCGAACTCCGCGCGCATCGTGTCGTTGAACTGCCGCACGCTGGCGAAGCCGGCCGCGAAGCACACGGTGCTCAGCGGAAGATCGGTGTTGTCGATCAGCAGCCGGCCCGTCTGCGCCCGCCGGGTCCTGGCCAGGGCCAGCGGGCCGGCGCCGACTTCGCTGACCAGCACCCGGTGCAGGTGTCGCTCGCTGACGGCCAGCCGGTGCGCCAGGCCGCCGACGCCTTCGGCGTCGACGGTGCCGTCGGCCACCATCCGCAGGGCGCGGGCGGCCAAGTCGCCGCGGGCGTCCCATTCGCGGCTGCCCGGCGCGGTATCCGGCCGGCAGCGCCGGCAGGCTCGGAACCCGGCCGCCGACGCGGCCGCCGCGTGCGGATAGAAGCGAACGTTCTCGCGGCGGGGGGTCTGCGCGGGGCAGGACGGCCGACAGTAGATGCCGGTGCTGGTGACGGCGGTATAGAACCGACCGTCGAAACGCGCGTCCCGGCTGCGCACCGCGCGGTAGCAGCGGTCGAAGTCGGTGGACATCTCAGCGGGCACGGCTCCGAGCATGCCACTGGGACCGCCGCCTGGCTGGCGGGTTTCGGACCTGCACATGCGCGCTAGGGTGCCCTCGTGTCTCCCGAGGTGGAGGAGAAGCTGGGCCGGATTCGCGGCCTGCTGGACGTCGGATTGGATGCGGTGGTCCTGCGCGGCCCCGGCCCGGTCGCGTGGCTCTCCGCCGGCGGCCGCACCCACATCGAGGCGACTCCGGCGGTCGGGGTGGCGGCGGTGGTCGTGACCGCTGACACCGTCACGGTCGTGACAACGGCCAACGAGGCGCCTCGGCTGCAGGTCGAGGAACTCGGCGGGCTGGAGGCCGACTGGCAGGTGCACGGCTGGGACGCCGAACTGATCACCGCCTTACCGGCCGGTCCTCGGGTTGGCACCGACCTGCCCTACGCGGATTGCCGAGACATGTCCGGGCCCCTCGAGGCGGCCCGGCGGTCGCTCACGGCTGCGGAGGCCGACCGGTATCGCGTCCTCGGCATCGACGCGGCGACGGCCGTCACGGATGCCTGCGGTCGGCTCGGACCCGACAGCACCGAGCATCAGGCAGCGGCGCTCGTCGCGGCCCAGCTGCTCGAGCGGGGCATCGATCCCGTCGTCCTTCTGGTCGCGGGTGGCGACCGGCTATCTGCGTACCGGCATCCGCTGCCCACCGGCGCGCCGGTCGGGGAACTCGTCATGGTGGTGACGTGTGCCCGAAGGCACGGCCTGATCGTGAACCTGACCCGCTTCGTGGGTTTCCGGCCGCTGGACCCCGAACGGGAGGAGGCCTACCGCCGGCTGCTGGAGGTGGACGCCGCCTACAACGTGGCGACCCGCACCGGAGCCACCGTCGGCGCAATCTTCGCTCTGGGTGCCGGCGCGTATGTCCGGAACGGCTTCGACCCCGCGGAGTGGCGCAGCCACCATCAGGGCGGCCCGACCGGCTACGCCCCCCGCGAGTGGCTGGCCGGCGCCGAGAGCGCGGCCATGGTCGAGGAGCGCCAACCCTTCGCCTGGAACCCCAGCATCGCCGGGCTCAAGTGCGAGGACACGGTGCTGGCGCACGCCGACCTGCCGGAGATCCTCACCGTCGAGCCGCGCTGGCCGACCACGATCGTGGCCGGGCTGGCCCGGCCGCTCATCGCGGTGTGGTGAGCCTGCTACCAGACGAGGCCGGCGCCCGACAGGGCCGCTTCCGTCTGCAGCCGTTGCGTGCTCGACATCGGCGAGGACAACCCGGCGGTGTCGACATCGAGGGCCCGACAGGCCCGCAGCAAGGTGTCGTCATAGGCCGCCGTGGTCGCCTGGACCCGCAGGATGCGCCCGGGAATCGGCCCGGCCGCGACCAACTGGTCGAGGTGGCCGGCGATCCGGCGCAGGTCGGCCGCGATGCGCTCGATGGGTGGGCCCACTGGCTGGGGCGGCGGCGGATGGAACCGCTCGTAGGCCCCGGTCATCCACCGGATCGCGGCCGGCGTGTACCGGATCGCGACGGCGAACGCGGTCGGCGTCAGGGCCCACATCACGAACAGCAGCACCTGCACCGACCTCCTTTCCACCTCCCAGCATGCGTCACGGGCCGGCCGCTGTCACGGGGGGGCGGCGGGGCGAACCGGGACCGTAATTTGATGCCGGCGCCGTGACAATCCTGACCGCTCTGCTGGCTTCGGTGCTGTTCGGCGTGGGCGACTTCTTCGGAGGCAGCGCCAGCCGGAAGTCGCCGGTGGCCGGCGTGCTGCTGGCCTCCGGCGTGGTCGGTCTGCCGCTGCTTGCGGCGCTGGCCGTGCTTGGGCCCGGGTCCGTCAGCGCCGGGGCCATGGTGTGGGGGGCGATGGCCGGCGTGGGTGGCGGCCTAGGTGTGCTACTGCTCTTTCGCGGGCTGGCCGGGGCGGCGATGAGCGTCGTGGCGCCGTTGACGGCGGTCATGTCGGCTGTGGTGCCGGTCCTGATCGGTGTGGCAACGGGCGAGCGGCCACCGGCCTTGGCGTATGTCGGGATGATCCTGGCCCTGCTGGCCGTGACACTCATCAGCCGCGGCGAACGGCACGGTGCCGGTGACACCGACGTTGCTCCGGCAACGAGGGCCGGTGTGTTGCTGGCGCTGCTCGCCGGCACCTTCTTCGGGCTGTATTTCGTCCTGCTCAAGCAGGCACCGGCGGACAGCGGGGTGTGGCCGGTGCTGGCCGGCCGGATCTCGGCAGTCGCGCTCTTCGTGGTCATCGCGGTGCGGACCACGGGATTGCGGTTCCCGAGCGGGCGGGCTGGGGCGTTGGCGCTGCTGTCCGGGTTGGTCGACACGGTCGCGAACGTGCTGTTCCTGGTCGCCGTACGGGGCGGGTTGCTCAGCCTGATTGCGGTCATCGTCGCGCTCTATCCGGCCAGCACCGTCCTGCTGGCCCGGGTGGTGTTCGCCGAGCGGCTGGCCCGGGCGCAACTCCTCGGCCTGGCCTGCGCGGCAGCGGGAGTAGCGGTGATGGCCGCCGGCTGAACTCGTCACCCAAGCCGACTATTGCCGCGGCCTTCGCCAGGGGTTACCTTCTGTGCGTTTCCGGTTCGACTGGGTAGCCGGCCACGCTGGACACCGCCGGAGGCCCGCATGATTTTCACCCGGAACGAGGGGACCGACGGCCGCCGGCAGGCGACACTGGTGCTGGCCGGCGAGATCGACCTGGCCACCGCGCCGGCACTGCGGCAGGTTGCCGGCAACCTGCAGCTGCGCGACCTCGACCGGTTGACCGTCGACATGCATGATGTGCAGTTCATGGACTCAACTGGGGTGGGATTCCTCGTCTCGTTGCGCAAGCAATTGCCGGCCGGTAGCGAGTTGGCGGTGGTCCACGCCGCGCCGATGATCGTGCGCGTGCTCCAACTCACCGGTCTCGGATCGGTTCTCGAACTCGACCGGCACCCCGAGCAGGAGACCGCAGCCGCGGGGATCGGGTTGCCGGCGCACGGCTAGGACAGACCCGCTGGCTTGCGGTGACGTAGGGTCCGGTGGATTGCCACCCCCGGAGGTCTGCGTGTCATCACTGACTCGACGCGAGCTACTTGCCCGATCCGCCTGGTTGGCGCCGGCACTGGTCGCCGGACCCGGGTTGCTGACCGGGTGCTCCTCGACCAAGACCCCCTCGCCGGTAAAGGGCAAAGCCGCCAAGGTGACCGGCGACGCCAAGGTGCTCGTCGGTTTCGGCACAGGAAACGACCCTAGCCAGATGCCCGCCCAGGAGGCGCTGGCCAAGGCCTTCGCCCGCGACCACAAGGGCGCATCGGTGACCTTCAACCGGGTACCCGACAGCGACGCGGCACAGCAGAAGTTCACCGTCCAGTTGGCCGCCCACAACCCGCCCGACGTGGTACTTCCGATCGGGATCTTCGGCATCTCCACCTTCCTGGACAAGAACGTGTGGCTCGACCTGTCCTCATACCTTCTGGCCAGCGGCGTGAAGCTCGACGAGTTCCAGAAGCCGGCCGCCCGGGCCGCTCGGGCGGTCGCCTATTACGGCGACTCATCCAAGACCGTCGTCGGTATACCGAGCGGGATGTTCACCCACGCGGTCGGCTACAACAAGGACTTGTTCGCCCAGGCCGGCGTCGAGGAACCGCCGCACGAGTGGGACACCGCGGACTGGACCTACGACAAGCTGCTCGAGGTGGCGACCAAGCTGACCCGGGACGGCAAGGGGCGGACACCCGACCAAGCCGGCTTCGATCCGCACGACATCAAGCAGTTCGGTTTGGGTCACTGGGACACCGGCATCATGAACCTCGGGTACGGATCCCGCAGCTACGACCCCAAGACCCGCAAGGTGCTCTTCGATACGCCCGAGCAGATCGAAGGCCTGCAGGCGGGGATCGATCTCACCAACAAGCATCATGTGCTGGCCACTGACCAGTTGGCTGCAGCGGTGGCGGCCGGCGCGTCCGATCCGCAGCAGGGTGCCTGGCAGGCCGGCAAGATCGCCATGGTCGACCTGTGCAGCTGCGATCTGCCGTCCTACGGCACCGGCAACAAGTTCAAGTGGGACGTCGCGGCCTGGCCGAAGGGGCCGAAGCGCACCGTCGCGACCCTCAATCTCGACGTCGGCGCGATTCCCGCCTCGAGCGCGCACCACGACTTGTCCTGGGCGGTGTTGCGTGACTTCCTGACCGTGCCGCACAACGAGCGCACGCTGGCGACCCGTGGTTATGGCGCCATCCCGGTGCTCAAGAGCGAGTCGCCGGCCTTCGTCGACTACATCCGCGGCCAGTTCCCCGGCATCGACCTCAAGGTGTTTCTCGACGCCATTCCGTACTGCACGCCGGAGACGGAGGAGTGGTATCCCGCGTTCAGCGACATCGGTGGCCTGAGCACGCTGCAGCCGCTCTACGACGGCAAGGTCAGTGCCGCGGAGATCCTGCCGAAGTACCAGAAGGAGGCGCAGGCCCTGGTGGACAAGTGGTTCGCCACCCACACCCTGCCCAAGTGACCCGGGGCCGGCCACTGCTGACCGGACGGCAGCGTGAGGCCGGCGCCGCCTACGCATTTCTCAGCCCGTGGGTGATCGGCTTCGTCGCGCTGACGCTGGTGCCGATGATCGGCACGCTGGCTCTGTCCTTTTCCAACTATGACCTGCTTGACCCCGGCCGCACCGGCTGGGTCGGGGCCGCGAACTATCGCGAGGCGGCCAGCGATCCCACCGTCCGCCAGGCGCTGAAGGTCACCGCGTACTACGCACTCGCCGAGGTCGGGCTGAACCTCGTTCTCGGACTGGCGCTGGCACTGCTGCTCAACTCCGCCTTGCGCGGCATCGCCACGCTGCGGACGATCTACTACCTGCCGGCGGTCGTCTCCGGCGTCGCCGTGGCGATCCTGTGGCTGTGGATCTTCCAGCCGAGCTCAGGGCTGGCCAATCGTTTGCTCAACCTGGTCGGCCTGCCGTCGGTGGGCTGGGTGTACTCCTCCACATGGGTGATTCCGGCGTTCGTCCTCATGGGACTGTGGGGAGTCGGGCAGAACGCCTTCATCTACCTGGCCGTGCTGCAGCGGATACCCACCAATCTGTACGAGGCCGCGGCGGTGGACGGCGTCGGCCCGCTGCGCCGGCTGGCCCGGATCACCCTGCCTTTGGTCACGCCGGCCATCTTCGTCAACTTGGTGCTCGGCCTGATCGGCAACTTCCAGATCTTCACCGCCGGCTTTGTCATCACCTCCGGCAAGGGCGGCCCCGGCAGCCTCACCCTGGGCGGGCCCGGTCAGTCGAGCCTGTTCTACGTGCTCTACCTGTACCAGAACGCGTTCAGCCGGTTTCGCTTCGGCTACGCCTCGGCGCTGGCCTGGATCCTGTTCGTGCTGCTGCTCGCGATGACGCTGCTGATCTTCCGGACCAGCCGGCGATGGGTGTACGAGGAGGGCCGGCGCTTTGACTAGCAGCGTTGTGGCCGCCACTGTGCTGGGCCCGCGGCCGACCGGCCGCTGGAGCCGGCGGGTCGCCGCCGGTGTGACGATTCTCGGCGCGGCCATCGTGCTGCTGCCGTTGGCCTGGATGGTCCTGACCTCGCTCCGACCCGAGTCGCAGGTGCAGGCGCCCAGCCAGATCTTCCCGACGCACCCTCGGCTGGCGAACTACGGCGAGGCCACCACCCGCATCCCGTTCTGGCACTACCTGGTCAACTCGTTGCTGATCACGGTGCCGGTGGTGATCGGCACCGTGGTCTCCTCCTCCGCGGTGGCCTATGCCTTCGCCCGGTTGCGCGCCCCCGGCCAGCGCTGGCTGTTCCTGCTGGTGCTCGCCACCATCATGCTGCCCGGTGAGGTGACGCTGCTGCCGTCGTTCCTGCTGTTCAACTCACTCGGCTGGGTGGGCACCTACCTCCCGCTCATCGTGCCCGCCTGGCTGGGCGGCGGCGCGGCGAACATCTTCCTGCTCCGGCAGTACTTCCTGACTATCCCGGTCGAGCACGACGACGCGGCCCGGGTCGACGGTCACGGCTTCCTGTCGATCCTGTTGCGGGTGATCATCCCGCAGTCGTGGCCGGCCATCGCGGTGGTGACGGTGTTCACGTTCGTCGACACCTGGAACGACTTCCTCGGGCCGCTGATCTACCTGTCCGACCAGAGCCAGTACACCCTGCCGCTCGGGCTGAACTTCTACCGCGACATCTACAACACCCAGTGGGCGCACCTGATGGCCGGCTCGGTGCTCGCCCTGCTGCCCTGCGTCGTGCTGTTCTTCCTCGCTCAGCGGGCCTTCACCCAGGGGGTAGTGCTCACCGGGCGACGATGAGCAGCCGGTCGCCCGTCGCCGGGTCGAAGACGAAAATCTCCCGGGTGGCCAGGGCCAGCTTCAGCGGCTCGCCCGGCCGGGCCACCGTCCGGCCGTCCACGGACGCGACCGCGGGCACGCCGTCGACCTTGAAGTGCACCAGGGCAGTCGCGCCCAACGGTTCGACCACGTCCACGACCACGTCGGCCACACCGCCGCCGGCCGCGCCGCTGCCGCCTAGCGCGGCATCGGCGAATGCCTCCGGCCGCAGGCCCACCACGAGATCGCCGGCCGGGGCGCCCGGGAGGTCGATCCGCCACGGGCCCACCGCCACCTGGGCCTCGGTGCCGGCGCCGGCCGGCGGCACCCGCACCGGGAACAGGTTCATCGGCGGACTGCCGATGAAGCCCGCCACGAACACGTTTGCGGGCGCGGCGTAGAGCTCCCGCGGGGATGCCACCTGCTGGATCTGGCCCTGGTGCACCACCGCCACACGGTCCCCGAGCGTCATTGCCTCCACCTGGTCGTGCGTCACGTAGAGGAAGGTCGTCCCCAGCTCGTCATGCAGCCGGCGCAACTCGGTACGGGTCTGCACCCGAAGCTTGGCGTCGAGGTTGGACAGCGGCTCGTCCATCAGGAACGCCGCCGGTTCGCGGACGATGGCCCGGCCCAGCGCGACCCGCTGCCGCTCGCCACCGGACAGTGCGCGGGGCCGCTTACCCAGCAGCCGCTCGATCCCGAGCAGACCGGCCGCCCGTCGGACCTTGACGTCGCGCTCGGCCTTGGACCGTACCGACGGCCGCAGCGCGAAGCCGATGTTGCCGTACACGCTCATGTGCGGGTAGAGGGCGTAGTCCTGGAACACCATTGCCACGTCGCGGTCGCCGGGCGAGAGGTCGTCGACAACCCGGTCGCCGATCCGGACTGTGCCCTCATCCGCCCGCTCCAGCCCGGCCACCAGGCGCAGGATGGTCGACTTGCCACACCCCGACGGGCCGACCAGGACCATCAGCTCACCGTCGGCCACCGACAGATCGACCGCGGACACGGCCACGACGTCGCCAGGGAAACGCTTGGTGACCCCTGCCAGGCTGATGCTTGCCATGCTCGCCTGCCAACCTACCCGCGGTCGAATGCCGGTTTCGAGGTGCGCGCCTTGACAAGGGGCCCGATAATTCCAGGCGTCCCCGGGGCACCTCGACGAAGAGGAACCAACATGGCGCTGCAGCGATCCTCGCGATCCTCCCGGCGGTGGCTTCGACTGGTCGGCTTGCTGCCACTGTCGGTGCTGCTCACGATGCCGGCTGTTTCCTCCGCCAGCGCCGCCGGCGCGGTGACCGCTGCGCCGCAGGTCACCGCGGCGAACACGCTGACCTACACCAACCCGCTCAAGCCGAAGATCATCGGCGACGGTGTGGTGGGCAGCTGCGCCGACCCAACCGTCTTCCGCAGCCACACGGCCGGCGACCGTGCCTGGTACATGTTCTGCACCAGTGATCCGCTCACCGACGCCGAGGCCGCAGCGGGCGTCTTCCACCGCATCCCGATGAACCGCTCGGTCGACCTGGTGCACTGGACCTACGTCGGCGATGCGTTCCAGAGCCAGCCCGCCATCGCGGACCCGGGCGCAAACCTGTGGGCGCCGGAGGTCGTGTACTCCCGCACATTCCACAAGTACTACCTCTTCTTCACGGTCACCGATGTCACGGACAGCACCCCTGGCGCCGAGCCGGGTTGCCACAGCGACAGCGCCATTGCCGTGGCGACCAGCACGCTGCCGTCCGGCCCCTGGACGGCCTCGCCCACGCCGGCGGTCGCGCCTCGGAGCAACGGCGGCACCTGCAACTTCTTCGCCACCATCGATCCGGACGTGCTGGCCAGTGCCGACTACGTCGTCGGCGCGACGAGCTACATCTACTACGGCAGCTATTACGGCGGCATTCAGGCCCGCCCGGTCACGCTGAACCCGACCGGCGCGGAGGCGCCGGGGCCGGCCACCCAGATCACCATCCCGAACCGGTACGAAGGATCGGAGGTCGTCTACCGCAACGGCTACTACTACCTGTTCGCCTCGGCGACGAACTGCTGCAACGGCCAGCTGACCGGCTACACCGTCTTCGCCGGCCGGTCGGCCAACCCGCTCGGGCCGTTCGTCGACAGGCAGGGGGTTTCACTGCTCGCCGGCCGGGTCGGCGGTACCCCAGTCCTCAGCATGAACGGCAACCGCTGGGTCGGCCCGGGCCACAACACCGTGTTCCGCGACTTCGCCGGCCAGTGGTGGACCATTTACCACGCGGTGAACCGGCTCGACCCCTACTTCGCCAGCAACCCCGGCTTCACCAAGCGGCCGCCGATGATGGACCCGATCGACTGGATCGGCGGCTGGCCGACAGTCCGCGGCGGCAAGTGGGTTTCCGACCGGCCGATGCCGGCGCCGGCCGCCCAGCCCGGAGAGACGACCGCCTACCGGACCCAGCACGTCCGCCCCGACGTGGTGGGCACGCTGATCCCGGCCGCGTCGGACGGCTTCAACGGCACCGCGTTGAGTCCTCAGTGGACCTGGGTGCGCCCGCCCGACCCCTCGACGTACGGCGTCGCCGGCGGCACCTTCCGTTTCGACACTCAGAATGCAGACCTCTACGTGGACAGCAACAACGCTTCGGTGCTCACCGAGGCGGCACCCACGGGCGACTACGTTGTGACGACGAGGGTGCACCTCGACCTGCCGCCAGAAGGCTGCTGCTACAACTACGTGCAGGCCGGCCTGGTGATCTACGGCGACGACGACAACTTCATCAAGCTCGCCCACGTGTCCATTTGGGAGACCCGGCAGACCGAGTTCGCCAAGGAGATGGCGCCGGTGCCGGCCGGTTGGGCCCGCTACGGCAACTCGGTGGTCGGCCCGCCTGGTGACTGGACCTGGCTGCGGGTCGTCAAGCGCTCGGTATCCCCGGCCACCCATGGCGGCGACACCGAGCTTTACACCGCTTACACCAGCAACGACGGGACACACTGGGTGCGCGGGGGCACCTGGACCCATCACCTCGGCTCGACCGCGCGAATCGGCCTGGTGTCGATGGGTGGCACTGGGTTCACCGCCAACTTCGATTACGTCCGGGTGAACCGCCTGGCCAACCCGTAGCCGTGGCCACACTCGAGAACCGGCCGAACACCGCACTCCTCGTCGTCGACGTACAGACCGGCGTCGTCGAAGGGGCTCACCAGCGCGATGCCGTCGTGGCGAATATCGCCAGCCTGGTCGAGCGGGCGCGGCAGGAGCGGGTCCCGGTTGTCTGGGTCCAGCACTGCGACGACCAACTGGCCAGGGGGAGTGAGAGCTGGCGGATCGTCCCCGAGCTGACCCCGGACGCCGGGGAGCCCTTGGTCGAGAAGAGCTACGGCGACTCCTTCGAGGACACCGACCTCGAGGCCGTGCTCTCCGGCCTCGGAGTCGGCCGACTCGTCGTTGCCGGCGCACAGACCGATGCCTGCATCCGCTCGACGCTGCACGGCGCGTTGGTCCGGGGGTACGACGCGACCCTGGTCAGCGACGCGCACACGACCGAGGACCAGTCGGCGTGGGGGGCGCCACCGCCGGATCTGGTGATCGCGCATACCAACCTGTACTGGACCTACCAGACGGCGCCCGGTCGGACGGCCGGGACGGTGGAGACCAACGCTGTCGACTTCGGCGCGGCGACCTGAAGTAGTCGCGTTCACTCGGCGCTTACCTTCGCCGGGCTAGGGTGCCCGGATGTCCTCGCTGACCTATCCCGAGGCCCTGGTGGTCGGCGCGTTCCAGGGCGTCACCGAACTGTTCCCGGTGTCCAGCCTGGGCCATAGCGTGCTCGTGCCCGCGCTGATAGGCGGCCGGTGGGCGCGCGACCTGAGCGTCTCGCGGCCGGAGTCGCCCTATCTCGCATTCATCGTGGGGCTGCACGTGGCGACGGCGCTCGCGCTGCTGGCCTTTTTCTGGCGGGACTGGCTGCGCATCATCGGTGGCTTCTTCACGTCGATATGGCATCGCCGCGTCGAGACGCCCGATGAGCGGTTGGCTTGGCTGATCGTGCTGGCCACCATCCCGGTTGGCATCAGCGGCCTGCTCCTCGAGCACCTGTTCCGCACGACCCTTGGCCGGCCGGTCCCGGCTGCCGTGTTCCTGACGCTGAACGGGCTGCTGCTCTACGGCGGGGAGCGGCTGCGCCGGCGTACGGCGCAGCCGTCGGATCAGTCCGTCGCACCAGCTGCCGGCCAGCCCGAGGCGGCACTTGCGCTGGCTTCCGACCGGCGGCTGGCCGCCTTGAGCTTCCGGCGAGGCACCCTGATCGGCACCGCGCAGGTCCTCGCGCTGCTGCCCGGCATCAGCCGCTCGGGCGTGACCATGGTCGCCGGCCTGCTGCGTGGGCTCTCGCACGAGGATGCAGCCAGGTTCTCCTTCCTGCTGGCCACGCCGGTGATTCTGGCCGCCGGCGCGTTGAAGCTGCCCGACCTTGCCGGGCCACTGGGCCGGGGGATCACCGGCCAGGTGCTCGTGGGCAGCGTCGCCTCGTTTGTCAGCGCGTATGCCGCGGTGCGTTTCCTTACCCGCTACTTCCGGACCCGGACGCTGACGCCGTTTGCCGTGTACTGCTCGGTTGCCGGACTGGCCAGTCTGGCGGTGCTCTCGGTGCGCTGAGGCGCTAGCCTCCGGCCATCGCGCCGACGATGAGGAAGGGCTCGCGGCCACTCACGACCGGGTCGGGCAGCTGCGCGTCGGAGGCCTCATGCGACAGGTCCTCCTCGCAGGCGAAGAACCGCACGAAAGCCCGGCGCTGCCGGGTGGTCTGGTCGCGGATAGTGCCGCGCAGCATCGGATAGCGGGACTCCAGGGCGTCGAGAACGCTCTGCTGGGTCACCGGACCGGCCACATCAAGCGTCACCTCGCCGTCCACCCGGGCCAGCGTCCGCAGGTGCGCCGGGAGGACGACCCGGATCACGGCAGCGCCTGCACTTCGACAGACAACACGGCAGGCAGGTCGCGGACGATCGGCGACCAGCTGTCGCCGGCATCGGCCGACGCGTAGACCTGGCCGCCGCTGGTGCCGAAGTAGATCCCGCACGGATCGAGCGAGTCCACGCACATCGCGTCGCGCAGGACGTTAACGTAACAGTCGCTTTGCGGCAGGCCGTTGGTCAGCGCCTCCCATTCGTCGCCGCCGCTCTTGCTGCGGTAGACGCGCAGCTTCCCCTCGGGCGGGAAGTGCTCGGAGTCGCTCTTGATCGGGATCACGTAGACGGTGTCGGGCTCGTGTGCGTGCACGTCGATCGGGAAGCCGAAGTCCGACGGGAGGTTGCCGCTCACCTCGCGCCAGGACTCGCCGGCATCGTCACTGCGCATCACGTCCCAGTGCTTCTGCATGAACAGCACATTCGGCCGTGCCGGGTGGAGGGCGATGCGATGCACGCAGTGGCCGACCTCCGCATCAGCGTCCGGGATGCCCTGGGAGCGCAGGCCGCGGTTCATCGGCCGCCAGGTGAGGCCGGCGTCGTCGGTGCGGAACACTCCGGCGGCCGAAATCGCGATGAACATCCGGTCGGGGTTGCTCGGATCGGCCACGATCGTGTGCAGGCACATCCCGCCGGCCCCCGGCTGCCAGGTCGGCGCGGACGGATGGGTGCGCAGGCCGGCCAGCTCCTGCCACTCCTTGCCGCCATTCGTGGTGCGGAACAGGGCCGCATCCTCGACGCCGGCATACACCGTGTCCGGGTCGGTCAGCGAGGGCTCGAGATGCCAGACGCGGGCGAACTCCCACGGATGCGGCGTGCCGTCGTACCACTGATGCGTGCCGGGGACGCCGTCGTAGGCGAAGTGGTTATCGACCGGCTCCCAGCTCGCCCCGCCGTCGTCGGAGCGCTGGATCAGCTGGCCGAACCACCCGCTGGTCTGCGATGCGTACAACCGGTTCGGGTCGACCGGTGACCCCTTGAGGTGATAGACCTCCCAGCCGGCGAAATGCGGGCCGGTGACCTCCCACTGCTCGCGCTTGCCGTCGGAGGTCAGCACGAAGGCGCCCTTGCGTGTCCCGACCAGTACCCGAACTTGGCTCATCGAGGCTCCTTGCCGTGCTGAGGGGATCCGACTGCCAGGACTCTAGGAGACAGGGCCGACACTCGTCAGGGGCCCAGCGCGGAAAACCAGCGGCCGGCCTGCTCCCAGCTGTCCAGCTCGGACAATCCGGCCATGGCCGCGAGCTCGGCGATGTTGCCGGCGGCTACGTGCGCCCACTCGAACTCCTGGCTCTGGCTCCCCGCTGGACACTCGATGCGTACGCGCACTGGGCGCGTCGCGGCCTGCGGCGCCGCCAGCTCGCAGAGCACCGTGCCGGCGGCGCCGAGCAGGGAGCGCACCCGCCGGAGCAGCCGCACCGGGTCGCCGCCGATCCCGATGTTGCCGTCCGCCAGCAACGCCGTCCGCCACCGTCCCTCCCCGGGTAAGCGTTGGAACACCGACCGCTGGATCGCGGTCACGCCGCGCTGACGGGCCAGCCGGATCGCAGTCGCCGACAGGTCGACGCCCAAGACCGGCAGCCCTCGCCAGGCGACCGCAGCGGCCAGCCGGCCGGGACCACAGCCGAGATCGATCGTCGGACCGATGCAGCGCTGCAGGAGGGTCTCGTCGCCGCCGGTGGGGGAGCCACACCAGCGGCCCAGGGCCAGCGGTGCCGACGTGCCGTCGGCGTACCGCAGCAGCCACGTATCGGGGCTGCCGGCGCTCACCGCGAGCAGCCCGGCCGCGAACATCTGTCCGGCCGACGGGGCCGGCCGCGAATCGAGGTCAGGCACGTGCTCGACGCTAACGACGATCCTGCCCCGCCGCCCCTTACGAACCGGCAACGTCGGGCAACTGGCGTTGGGCGGGCTAGACCTCGGTCACTGTGGGCTCGGCGGTCGGCTCGTCCTCGGCGAGGATGCGGTAGAGGTTGCGCCGGGTGTCGGTCGAGCACCTCGCGAGCCTGCTCGATCAGCGGCGACCTGCCTGAAGACTCCGAACAGTTCGCCGATGCCCTGGTGCGGTTGCCCGCCGACGGCCTCCCACAGCGCCGAGAGCTCGGCGGCATGCGCGGTGACGTACGCCTGGCCGGCGTCGGTCAGGTGAAACACCCGGCGGTCGGCTGCCTCCTCGGGCCGGACCAGCCCCTCGTCCTGCAACTGCTGCAGGACCGGGAAGACCGAGCCTCGGCTCGGGGTCCACGCTCGACCGCCCCCGGCATGGCTACCAGATCATCACCGAGATCATCGAGCGCAGCTTCGGGGGCCGGGCTTCGGCGGCCCGGGGCTTCGGCGGGCGCGGCTCCGGCGGCGGTCGGGCGGCACGCGGCCCCGAACACTGTTAAGGGAAGGCGGGCGCCGGCCATCTCCAGACGACCTCGCCGTCGACCATCAGCTCGGTACGGGCAAGGCCGATCGCGCGAGCGACCGCCATCGAGGCCTGGTGTTCGGGATGCACGTACGCGATCAGCACCTCGACGCCCTCCTGGCGGAGCCAGTTCGCCATCGCCTGCGCCGACTCGCGCGCATATCCCTGGCCCTGCTGCGACGAGCCGATCACCCACGCGACATCCGCGGTCAGCGCGCCGTCTCGCTCGCTGACGGTGGCCTGCACGGTCCCGACCGCCTGCCCGTTGTCGCGGCGGCGCACTATCCAGTTCAGCCAGACCTGCAAGCCGTCGGCGCTGCCGCCCGCCGCCCAAGCCTGGTACCGGGTCCGGAGTTCGGTCGCTGTCGCCGGCTCCCCACTGATGTAGGTGTGCAGTCCGGGGTCGTCCAGGAGCGGGCCCATTTCCTCGGCGTGCTCGACGCGTAGCGCTTCTAGCACCAGCCGGCCGGCGGGAAGATCGCAGATGGCGCATCCGGTCGTCGCTTCTCATGATGCGCCGTACGCGGCCGCGGTCAGTCGTGCCGGCGCAGCCAGTTGCCGACGACCTCGAGGTAACGTTCGCGCTCCTCGACGTGCGGCATGTGGCTGGACTCCTCGAAGATCGTCCACTCGGCACCGCGGATGCCGGCTGCCAGCGTCTGTTGCAGCGCCGGCGTGGCTTCGTCGTAGCGGCCGGAGACGAGCAGGGTCGGCACGTCGATCTCAGCGAGCCTGCTCGCGCTCGACCACTCCTTGATCGAGCCGATCACATGGAACTCACTGGGCCCGTTCATCGTGTGGTAGACGGTCGGGTCCTCCTCCAGCGCGGCAAGCGAGGCCTCCACCTCCGGGGGACGTGGCTGAACCCGGCACAGGTGCCGGGCGTAGAAGACCTCGCAGGCGGCGGCGTACTCCGGGTCACCGGTGGTCCCGGCGGCCTCGTGCCGGCGCAGCGTCTCCTCCACAGCCGCAGGCAACTCGGCACGCAGCAGGTTGGCCTGCTCGACGAAGGCGGGAAACGAGGCGGCGGTGTCCGCGAGGACCAGCGATCTCAGCCCGGTGGGATGGGTGAGCGCGTGTTCTTGCGCCAGGAAGCCTCCCCAGGACTGGCCGAGCACGTGGTACGCCGACAGGCCCAGCTCGGCGATGAGGTTGGCCAGTTCGCGGACGAACAACTCGACGGTCCAGAAATCGCCGTCGCCGGCCTTGTCCGGCAGCCGGGTGCTGCGGCCGTTGCCCAGCTGGTCGTAGTGGATGACCGCTCGGCCGTCGGCGGCCAGGTCGGCGATGCTCAGCAGGTAGTCCGAGGTCGCGCCCGGTCCACCGTGCAAGACGACAAGCGGCGGTGGATCGCCGGGGAGTTCGCCGGTGATCCGGTACCACGTGCGGTAGTCGCCGAAGCCGGCGTACCCCTGGCTGTCGGCTGGGCGCACGGTCACATGCAGCAGTCTGCCCCCGCCGGCCGATTGCGTCAGCCGGAAGGTGGTACCAGGGCGCCTTGCGTGCGGTTGCTCAAGGCGTGTTCGACCAGGGAAATCAGCATGGACTTTGTCGATTCCCGGTCGCGAGCATCGCAGTCGAGCACCGGAACGTGATCGGGGATGGCCAATGCTTCGCGGACCTGATCGACCGTGTGTGCCGCGATGGCGTCGAAGCGGTTCAGCCCGACAACGAACGGCAGCCGATGCGCCTCGAAGTAGTCCACGGCGGCGAAAGCGTCGGCCAGGCGGCGGGAGTCGATCAGGACCACGGCACCGATCGCACCGCGTACCAGGTCGTCCCACATGAACCAGAAGCGTTGCTGTCCGGGCGTGCCGAACAGGTACAGGATGAGATCGTCGGCGAGGGAGATCCGGCCGAAGTCCATGGCCACCGTCGTGGTGGTCTTGTTCGGCAGCACGCTGAGGTCGTCGTGGGCCTCGCCCGCCTCCGTCATGGTGGCCTCGGTTGTCAGGGGCACGATTTCCGACACCGAGCCGACGAAGGTCGTCTTGCCGGCGCCGAAACCGCCGGCGACGACGATCTTGACCGACATCGTGCCGGCGCCGGCCGGGGCCGTCGGATCAGAGTCGACGCAGTCCACTGAGCACCTTCTCCAGGAGCCCGGTGTCGGGCCCGCTGTCATCGACGGTCTCGGAAACCATGACCAGGCCGTGTTCCATCAGGTCCCCGATCAGCACTCGGGCAACGCCCAGTGGCACTCCGACCAGGGCGCCCACCTCGGCGACGGACCGCACGCTGCGGCACAGCTCGCAGATGGTGCGTGCCTCGGGCGTGGGAGCGAGGGTCGACTGCTCTCCCTGGACCGTGGTGAGGACCAGCGCTTCCAGCGGGAAGGAATGGCGCGACCGGGTGCGGCCTCCGGTGATCGCGTACGGGCGGACGAACGGACCGGGCGCAGCGGCGTCCGGCCAGCTCGCGGTCAGGCGCCGGCTCAACTCGCGCTCTGGGCGCGTGCCGCCGGGGTGAGCGCCGGGCCGACCCGAGCGACCAGCCGTGACATCTCGTAACCCACCAGCCCGAGATCGCTTGTCGTGGCAGCCAAGGCGGCCAGGCAGGAGCCGCGTCCGACCGCCATCACGAACAGGTAACCCTGCTCCATCTCGACGACCATCTGGCGTACCGCGCCGGCCTTGAAGCAGCGGGCGGCGCCCTGGGTCAGGCTGGACAGGCCGGCGGCGATGGCCGCCAACTGATCGGCTCGATCCGCCGGGAAACCGCGCGAGGCCGACATCGGCAGACCATCGGTCGACACGACGATGGCATGCGAGATTCCCGGGACCTGGTCGACGAAACTGTCCAGCAGCCAGCGCAGGTCCTGACCGGACCCCCCCGAAGTCGTCATCGAGAACCACCCCAGCCGTCGGACTCGGTTCGCGCCGGCTGGACACCCGCCGGGGTCGGTTCAGGATCGGCCGCTTCGCCGGCGCGCCCGCGGGCGATCCCCTGCTGGAAGCTGCTCAGTCCGCGTGCGGCGTGCGTGTGGGGCGGCGATGCGACGGCCTCCTCGACGCCGGCCGATCCCGGGATCAGATTGGAGCCGCGGACCCTGATCGGCAGGCCGGCGGCGGTCACCCCGCCGGAGACCGGCGTGCTCACTACCTGCGCCACCTCCCAGCCTTCGTCAGCCGGCGACGACCATGAAGTGCGCGCTGCCGGCTGTGCTGCCAGGTGGGGCACCGCAGGTCCGGGCTGGTAGGCGGCCGGACGGCTGAACCACTCGGATTGGACCGTCTCGAAAATCGGCAGCGACTCAGCGCTGGCGTCGCGCGGCCGCGGCCCAGGACGGCTCACGGCGGGCGCGGTGCGCGGGACGTCATTGCGCGGGAGCTCACTGCGCAGGAGGTCATTGCGCGGCAACGGCTCGATGGGGCGGGAGCCGTTCGTCACCGCAGGTGCGGCATCGAGTCGCCCGTGCCGCGGTGCGCTGGGTGCCGGGGGTGCGGCAGCCGGAAGCACGATCCGGGCCGGCAACTGCACCAGGGCGATCACGCCACCCTGCGCCGAGGACCGCAAGCGCACTCGAATCTCGTGCCGAGCCGCCAGCCGGGCAACCACGTACAGGCCCATCATGCGCGAGGCGGAGACGTCAAATGTCGGCGCATCTGCCAGTCGCTCGTTGACCTGCTCCATCTGGCTGGTGGTCATGCCGATGCCCTGGTCTTCAATTTCGATCATGATCTCGCCACTCGCGCCCAGGCTCCGCGCGCGGACGTCCACCGGAGTTCCCGGCGCGGAGAACCCGGCCGCGTTCTCCAACAGTTCAGCCAGCAGGTGTACGACGCCTCCCACGGCATTGCTGGCGATGTCAAAGCCGGTCTCGATGTCCGGTCGGATTCGTGCGTACTGCTCCACCTCCGCAACAGCCGCTCGTACGACGTCGAGGAGAGCGACCGGGGTGGTCCAGCGCCGGCCGCCCTCTTCGCCGGCGAGCACCAGCAGGTTCTCGTCGTTGCGTCGCATGCGGGTGGCTAGGAGGTCGAGGGTGAACAGGCTGGCGAGCTGGTCGGGATCCTGCTCGCCGGTTTCCAGCTCGTCGATGACCCGCAGCTGACGCTCGACCAGGCCCTGGCTGCGACGCGAGAGGTTGACGAACATCGCGCTGGTGTTCTTGCGCAGGAGTGCCTGCTCGCCGGCAAGCCGGACGGCCTGGGCGTGTACCTCGTCGAAGGCTTTCGCTACTTGACCAATCTCGTCCTTGGACCCCACCGCCACCGGTTGCACGTCGCCGTCGAAGTCCTGCGCCTCACCCTCGTGCAGCCTCCGGACCACCTCCGGAAGGCCGTGGTCGGCCACGTCGAAGGCGGCGGCCCGGAGCCGCCGCAGCGGCCGGATGATCGAGCGCGCCACCATGGCCGTCGAGCCGATCGCGAAAACCAGGATCAGCAAGACGATCAGCCCGCCGGTCAGGGCGCTGCGTTGCTGGCGGACACGCAGCGCGTGCGCCCGGTCGGTGAAGTCGCGCAGCAGTAGAATCGCCACACTGTTTGTCTGGCCAATGTCCTGGCTCTGCAGCAGGTACCACTGTTGACTGTCGGCGCCGAGGCCCTTGGTGCTGCCCGATGCCACGGCCTTGCGCAGGATCACGCCGGCCGGATCGACCTCCGCAGCCGGAACCATGTGCCGGAAGATGTCTTGGTACTGCGGCAGGCTGCGGGCGAAGAACGAGTCGACTGCTGCCTGTTGTTGCGCGCGGGCGGCCACCAGGTCGGCCAGAACGGAGCCTTTGAAGCCCCCGGACTGCAGCGCGATGCTGAGCAGGGCGCGCTGCTGGGAGGCGAGTTCGGCGGCTTGCGAGACGTCGCCCAGCCCGGCGGCCTGTTCCACGAATGTCTCGTCGCCACCGCCGACCCGAAGGTTGCGGATGATCTGGAGCAGTTTGTCGATGACGGCTGAGTAGTCCCGGACGAGCGAAACCGCCGCCTCGCTGCCCACCGCCTTGCGGTCTCGGATGGCCGGGAGCCGAGCAGTTGCGTCCAGGGCCGCCTTGATGTGTCGCTGTACCAGGGAACCGTAGGACGGCCCGTCAACGCCCAGGAGGCTATTGCGCATGTCCGACGCGGCGCGGTCGACAACACGTCGCTGCTGATCCACAACCGGTGCGGTGGGGCCGCCGATGGCGGCTTGCTTCGCGGTGAGGTCACGCTCGGACTGCAACGCGGTGACCAGGGCCAGTACCCGCTTACTCGCCTGCGACAAGTGCTCGATCCGGGTGTATGCCGCAGTGGCATCGAGCGCGACTCGCAGGTTGATACCGCCCAGAGCAAGCGCTGCCAGAGTGGGGATGGCCAGGGCCAGGATGAGTTTGCGGCGGATCCCCCAGCCGCGAACCTTCGCCGATCGGTCAGCGCCGGCCGACCGCGCACCGACCACGGCCTGAGACATCGGCTGGCTCTGGACGAACGTCGACTCGGCGGCGCCGCCGGACTCTGGCCCGCCGGGCCCGAACCGGGCTCCCAGGCGGGCTGGTGCAGCGCGACGATCACTGCCGGCGATGGGGCTGGGGGGCTTGGGCGCTGGCACGATCCGCTCGCCCCCCCACGCCTCGTTGACACCGGCGCCTAATCGGCGTACGGGGCAATTCGGTCCTGTACAGGTTTCTAACACGATACCGGGCTGAAAGCCAGCGGACCATTGTGTAGCGACCCATGACGGAATGTGACCGGGATTTGCAATACTGCAAGCTGCCGAGCCGGGAGGCACCTGCCATGACCCTCCACACGCTGAACCCCTCGGCCCACTTCGTCTACCAGTGGGACGACACCGTCAACGGATCGCAGCAACGAGCAGCTGCTCTGCAGGGGTCCTGTGAGACCGACCTGGCCCGGCTGGAGAGCCTCTTCGACGAGCACAACGGCTTCGACAATGGCAACACAGTGACGATCCTGGTCGGAAACGTCGCGGCCGGCCTGGCGTCGAACAATGGCTACCAAACCGGCGCCGGCGGCAACATCACGATGGTGGCTTGGTCAGCGGTGAATCCCGCGGCGACGGCGGACACGGGAGCACGGCTGGAGTTCGTCGCCGAGATGTGCGAAATCCTGATGTCGCTGCGCAATGCCCGCAAGGGAGCTAGCTGGAATGCCGGCGGCAGCAACGGCGAAGGCTTGTCGCAGTACCTGACCGAGATGTTTTACCGGTCGGGCTACTACGACAGCCAACTTCAGCACGGGCCAACCCGGATGACCTCCTGGCTCAACGACGTCACTCGGCCGGACTGGGTGACCCGCACCGATCCCACGGACAAGAACTTCACCACGTTCGGTTGTGCTTTCCTGTTCCTGCATTTCCTGCACACGCAGAAGGGGTTCAGCGTTCAGGAGATCATCACCAAGGGCGGTGCAACCCTCGAAGACACCTACCGAAACCTCACCGGCAGCGCCGGAGGTTGGAACGAGTTCAGCGGGCTGCTCAACAAGTTCTACCCGGCGCGGGACGCTGCGGGCACGGCGATCACGTACGCACCGAAGCGGTGCAACCTGTTTCCGCTCTACGAGGACAACCGCCGCGATGTCAGCATCGACGTCGAGGAGGTCAGCGGTGCGGAGTCGCGCTCGCCGGGCGGTGCTCC
>JALZAK010000134.1 GCA_030948385.1 Actinomycetota bacterium | reverse complement strand
TGCGCTTCGGCTTGATCGCCTTGCTGGCCGTGTTCGCCGTCATTGCCGGCCGGCTGGTCCAGTTGCAGGGCCTCGATGGCACCGCTTACGCCGCGCAGGCGGAGCGGCACCGCTTGCGGACCGCCGTCCTGCCGGCGGTCCGCGGGGAGATCGTCGACCGCTTCGGCAATGTCCTGGCTCGCAGCATCGAAGCCCGCGCCGTCTTCGCCGACCCCACGCTGGTCACCGATCGGACTGCTGCGGCCAGCCTGCTGAGCGGCCCGCTGGGTATGGATCCGAACAAGCTGGCCGAGCTGCTGAGCCGTCCGGGCCGCTTCGTCTACCTCAAGCGCGGCCTGCGTCCCGAGGCGGCCCAGGCCATCGTCAGCATGCAGGTCCCGGGCATCGGCGCGCTGCCGGAAATGCAGCGCGAAGTGCCCGGGCACGACCTGGCCGCCAACGTCATCGGCTTCGTCGGCCGGGACGGCACCGGGCTGGGGGGCATCGAGAGTCGCTACCAGTCCGTGCTGGCCGGGCACGACGGCCTGCACGAATACCAGATGACGCCTAACGGCCAGCCGATGCCCAGTGGTGACGACCGGCTGGTCCCGGCCCGGCCGGGCACATCGGTGCAGCTCACCATCGACCGGGACCTGCAGTACGTCGCGCAGCAGGCACTGGGCGACCGGATGCGCCAGACTCACGCGTATTCCGGGTCGGCGCTGGTGCTCGACGTCCGGACCTTCCAGATCCTCGCCATGGCCAGCTATCCGACCTTCGACGCGGCCAACCCCGGCAGCGCGCCACTGGCGGCCCGCGGGAACGCGGCCCTGTCCAACGTCGTCGAGCCGGGATCGATCCATAAGGTCGTCACGATCTCCGGCGCGCTGCAGGCCGGCGTCATCAACAAGGACACCGCGCTCGTCGTACCGATGCGGATCCGCAAGGGCGGCAAGACGTTCCAGGACACCCACCAGCACCCGACCGAGCGCATCACCTTGATGGGCATCCTGGCTCAGTCGAGCAACGTCGGCACTATCGAGATCGCCGACAAGCTCGGCGCGAACCGGCTGTACCAGGCCCAGCTCCGGTTCGGCCTGGGCAGCAAGACCGGCGTGGACTTTCCGGGGGAGAGCCCCGGCATCGTGCAACCCCCGTCGGCGTGGTCCGGTCCGTCCTACGGCGGCATCCCCATCGGGCTGGGTGTCGCCGTGACGCCACTGCAGATGGCCGTGGTCTACGCGACCATCGCCAACGACGGCGTGCGGTTGGCCCCCAGCCTGGTCCAGGGGACCCGCAGTGCCGACGGCACCTTCACCCCGGCTCCTCGGCCGGCCGCGGTCCGGGTGCTGTCCCCGGAGGTGGCCCAGGTGATGCGGACGGACCTCTCTGCGATCACCAGCAAGCACGCCACCGGCAAGCGCGCGGGCATCCCGGGTTACGTGATCGCCGGCAAGACCGGCACCGGGCAACGGGTCGAGAACGGCCACTACACGGCCGGCAACGTGACGTCGTTCATCGGAATGGCGCCGGCCGACCATCCGCGCTACGTCGTGGCCGTCTTCGTCCATGCTCCGGACGGTGTCGGCGGGGCCGTGTCCGCACCTGTCTTCCGGGACCTGATGAGCTACACGCTGCGGCACTACGCTGTGCCGCCCGAGGGGCGGGCCCCACCGCAGCAGTTCGTGGCCGACTGACCTCGGTAGGGTTGCCTGCCGTGTCCGCCAACCCGGTGCCACGGCCGGAACATCCGCCGCGGCACAGCATCGCGGATCTGGTGGCTGTCCTCGGTGTTCAGCCGGACAGTGCCCTCGGCGCCGGCGGGGGGCCGATCACCGGCGTCAGCCAGGACAGCGCAGCCGTGTACCGGGGCGATCTCTATGTCGCCCTGCCCGGAGCGAAGACACACGGGGCCCGATACGTCGTGGACGCCATTCAGCGCGGTGCTGCGGTAATCCTCACCGACCCGGCCGGCGCCGGATCAGCCCGCGAGGCGGCCCAGCCGGCGTCCGTGCCGCTACTGGTGATCGACGATCCGCGGGCCCGGCTGGGCGAGGTTGCGGCGTGGGTCTACGGCGACCCCTCGGCCGGGCTCACCGTGCTCGGCGTGACGGGCACCAACGGCAAGACGACGACCGTGCACCTGATCGAGGCCGGCCTGCGCGCCGCCGGCCACATCACCGGGCTGATCGGCACCATCGAGACCCGAGTTGCCGGCGTGGCCGTGCCCAGCGTCCGGACGACTCCGGAAGCCACTGATCTGCAGGCTCTTTACGCGGTGATGCGTGAGCGCGGGGTCACGGCAGTGGCGATGGAGGTGTCCAGCCACGCGCTGTCGCTGCACCGGGTGGACGGGACCACGTTCGCTGCCGGACTGTTCACCAACCTGTCGCAGGATCACCTGGACTTCCACGGCGACATGGAGTCCTACTTCGCCGCCAAGGCGATGCTGTTCGACGGGCGGTGCGGCGTCGACGTCGTCAACGTCGACGATGTGTACGGCCGCCGGCTGGTGCGCCCATCGACCGTAACCGTGTCGGCGGCCGGCCGCTCGGATGCGCATTGGCGGGCGACCGACGTGCACACCGCCGGCACCGGCTCGAGCACCTTCACCGTGCGCGGCCCCGGCCAGGTGACCGCGACCGCCTCCGTCCGTGCCCCGGGGCGGTTCAATCAGGCCAACGCACTCCTCGCGATTGCCGGGCTATCGGCCGTGGAGGTCCCACTGGCCGACGCACTGCATGGGGTGGCGACGCTCGACGTCCCGGGCCGGATGGAGCAGGTCGATCGCGGGCAGTCGTTCCTCGCGGTAGTCGACTACGCCCACACGCCGGAGGCCGTCGCGGCGGTCCTGGCCGAACTGCGACCGAGGACCGCGGGCCGGATCATCGTGGTGCTGGGCTGCGGCGGGGATCGTGACAGGGACAAGCGTCCGCTCATGGGTGCGGCCGCCGCCGGCGGGGCTGACCTGGTCGTGGTCACCGATGACAACCCGAGATCGGAGGAGCCGGCCCGTATCCGAGCGGCCGTGGTCGAGGGCGTGCGGCGGGCCGGCCAGGGCCGTTGGCTCGAGATCGGCGACCGGCGCGCCGCCATCGAGGCCGCGATCGCTCAGGCCGAGCCCGGTGACTGCGTTCTGGTCGCCGGCAAGGGCCACGAGCAAGGTCAGGAGGTCGCCGGGAACGTCCATCGCTTCGACGACCGGCAGGTGCTCACCGAGCTGCTCGACGCGGTGGCCGGATGATTCCGCTGGCGCTCGCCGAACTCGCCGGCCTGACCGGCGGTCGACTCGTCGATGCCCCCGACCCTGGCGCGATGGTCACCGGCGCCGTGGTGTTCGACTCCCGTCAGGTCGGGCCGGGTGACCTGTTCCTGGCGCTGCCCGGTGAGCACGTGGACGGCCACCACTTCGCCGCTGCCGCGCTGGATGCCGGCGCCGCGGCGGTCGTCGTCACCCGGCCGGTGGGCGGGCCGGCGGTCGTAGTCGACGACGTGCTGACCGCCCTGGGTCGGTTGGCGCAGGGTGTGCTCGGCCGGCTGCCCGGGCTGACGATCGTCGGCATTACCGGATCGAGCGGCAAGACGTCGACGAAGGACCTGGTGGCCGATCTACTCGCTGGCATCGGCCCGACCGTGGCGCCCCCCGGCTCGTTCAACAATGAGATCGGGCTGCCGTACACGGTGCTGCTGGCCGGCCCGCAGACCCGCTGCCTGGTACTGGAGTACAGCGCGCGTGGCATCGGCCACATCACCGCACTGTGCGCCATCGCCCGGCCGCACATCGCCGTGGAACTCAACGTCGGCACCGCACACATCGGCGAATTCGGCTCGGCCGAGGCCATCGCAGTCGCCAAGGGCGAACTGGTCTCGGCACTGGCCTCCGACGGTGTGGCCGTGCTCAACGCCGACGACCAGCGGGTGCGCGCGATGGCCGCGCTGACGACCGCCCGCGTCGTGCTCGTGGGCACCAGCCCGGATGCCGACGTCCGCGCCGAGGAGGTACGCCTCGACGACGGGGGGCGGGCCTCGTACACGTTGGTCGCAGCGGGGGAGGAGGAGGAGAAGGCCACGATCTCCTTGCCGCTGGTCGGCGCCCATCACGTGGCCAACAGCCTGGCTGCGGCAGCGGTGGCCCTCGAGCTCGGGCTGCCACTGACTGACGTTGCCGCTGGGCTGCACGCGGTCCGACCGCGCAGCCGGTGGCGGATGGAAGTGGTGGAGCGACCGGACGGCGTGACCGTGGTGAACGACGCCTACAACGCCAATCCCGAGTCGATGGCCGCCGCGTTGCGCGCACTCGTCGCGATGTCGCAGGGCCGCCGCAGCTGGGCGGTGATCGGGCCGATGGCCGAGCTGGGGGACCGAACCGAGCCGGAGCACCTCGCGGTCGGCCGGCTGGCCCGACGGCTCGGGGTCGATCGGCTTGTCGTCGTGGGTGCGGCCGCGGCTGCCGTGCATGCTGGTGCCGTACAGGAAGGCTCGCGGGGAGAGGAGTCGGCGCAGGTGCCGGATATCGAGGCGGCGGTACGGCTCCTGCGCGCCCAGCTGCACGCGGGTGACGTCGTCTTGGTCAAGGCCTCCCGTGCCGCCGGCCTGGAACGCCTGGCCGACCAACTCCTGCAGGATCCCGCGTGAGGTCGATCCTCATCGGTGGCTTCACCAGCTTCCTGCTCGCCATCCTCGGCACCCCCTTGGCCATCCGGCTGCTGGTCCGCTACGGCATCGGCCAGGAAATCCGGGCCGACGGCCCGACCACCCACCTGGTCAAGCGTGGCACCCCCACGAGCGGCGGCCTGCTCATCATCGGCACGACCATCGCGGGCTACCTGCTGGCGCACCTCGTCGCCTCGCTCCTCGGCGGCCACGGGCCCACTCCGAGCGCGCTGCTGCTCCTGGGCCTGTTCGTCGCCCTCGGCTCGGTAGGCCTGGTCGACGACCTGGTCAAGGTCCGCCGGCAGCGCAGCCTCGGCCTGGACACCAAGGCCAAGCTGGCCGCGCAGCTGGTGATCGCGGTCGCCTTCGCCGTGCTGGCCGTGAAGCTCAAAACATCCAGTGGCGGTGCGCCGGCATCCACGCACCTGTCCTTCATGCGCGACATCAGCTGGCTGCCCCTGGGCACGGTCGGGTTCGTACTGCTCGCGTACCTGATCGTGACCGCCGCCTCGAACGCGGTGAACCTCACTGACGGCCTGGACGGGCTGGCCACCGGCACGTCGGTGATGGTGTTCATCGCATACACACTGATCGCGTTCTGGCAGTTCCGGCACCCCTGCGTCGGGGTGGCGGCGCATCAGTGCTACCCGGCCAGCGACGCACTCGACCTCGGACTGGTGGCCCTTGCGGCGGCCGGGTCCTGTTTCGGATTCCTGTGGTGGAACGCCGCACCCGCGCGCATCTTCATGGGTGACACCGGCTCGCTGTCCATCGGCGGCCTGCTCGCCGGCCTGGCCATCCTGACCCGGACCGAGATGCTGCTGATCGTGCTCGGCGCGCTGTTCGTGATCATCACGCTGTCGGTCATCGTGCAGGTCACCGTGTTCAAGCTGACCGGCCGGCGGGTCTTCCGGATGGCGCCCTTGCAGCACCACTTCGAGTTGGCCGGTTGGGGCGAAGTGACGATCGTGATCCGGTTCTGGATCCTGGCCGGCATCGGCGTAGCCGCCGGCCTGGGGTTGTTCTACTACAACTTCCTGGTCGGCAAGGGGCAGTGACCGCCGGTTACGCGGGTCGCAATATCCTGGTCGCCGGCGCCGGAATCTCCGGTGTGGCGGCGGCCGAGGTGCTGCTCCGCCGCGGCGCCCGGGTGACGGTCACCGATCGGACCGAGTCGGCTCGCACCGAGGCGCTGCGCCTGCTCGGAGCCACCGTCGCGTGTGGACTGAACGAGCCGGCGGCCGGCACCGACCTGGTGGTCACTTCGCCCGGCTGGCGACCGGAGCACCCGCTGCTGCGTGCTGCCGCATCCGCCGGCGTCGAGGTGATCGGCGAGGTGGAACTGGCTTGGCGGCTGGGTGAGGAAGGCGGTCGACAGCGAGCGCCCTGGCTGGCCGTCACCGGAACCAACGGCAAGACGACGACAGTCGAGATGCTGGCGTCGATCCTGCGGGCCGGCGGCCTGCGTGCCATCGCCGCGGGGAACGTCGGCCGGCCGCTGGTCCAGGTGGTAACCGAGCCCCGGCCCTACGACGTGCTCGCCGTCGAGTTGTCGTCGTTCCAGTTGTATTGGTCCTCCACCATCGCGCCGGCGGCAGCCACGGTCCTCAACGTCGCACCGGATCACCTGGATTGGCACGGCTCGCTGGCCGCGTACGCCGGCGCAAAGGGACGGATCTTCAAACGGACGACTTTCGCGGTGTACAACGTCTCCGATTCCTATTCGATCCGACTCTGCTCGGCCTCGCGGGACCGAGCCGGCTTCACCTTGGGGCCGCCGATCGACGGCCAGTTGGGAGTCGAGGGTGGCGCGCTGGTCGACCGAGCGTTCGGCCATGGCGAGTTCGCCGCGGTGACCGACGTGCCCCTGCCCGGCCCGCACAACCTTGCCAATGCACTTGCCGCGGCCGCGCTGGCATTCGCGCACGGGATCGGGCCGGCGGCGGTGCCGGCCGGCCTGCGGGCGTTCGCGCCGGGACGGCACCGCAACGAGGCGATCGGCTCACTTGCCGGCGTCGATTACATAGACGACAGCAAGGCGACCAACCCGCACGCGGCGGCCGCCGCGCTGGCCGGGCATCCCCGGGTGGTGTGGCTGGCCGGGGGTCTGCTCAAGGGCGCGCCGGTCGAGGACCTGATCATCGCGGCGGCGTCGCGGTTGGTTGCCGTGGTGCTGATCGGTGCCGATCGCACGATCCTGGCGCAGACGCTGGCGCGACACGCCCCGCAGGTGCCGGTCGTGGAGGTCGCGAGGACCGACGATGGGGCAATGGTCGAGGCGGTAGGGCACGCGGCGCGGCTGGCCCGACCGGGATGCGTGGTGCTGCTCGCGCCGGCGGCCGCGTCGCAGGACATGTTCCGCGACTACGCCGCTCGCGGGAATGCCTTCGTCGCGGCGGCCCGCGAGCTGGGCGTCGGGTGACCGCGAGCACCACGTCGCCCCGCCC
>JALZAK010000114.1 GCA_030948385.1 Actinomycetota bacterium | reverse complement strand
TCGCTGGGCCGGGCCGGCGCTGCGAAGGCCGGCACGGGCGGCCGGCGGCGGCTGGCCCGGCGCGGTTCGGTCGCGGCGACCACAACGACGCCCTCGATCGACTCGCGCGCGGGCGCATACCCAGCCGCCCGCAGCACGTCGAGCAACTCCCCCCACAGCGCAGGTGAGACCGCAGCCGTTGGCGCCAGCCGCCGCAGCCGGAGCCGCTCGACCCGCCGGTCGCCGAGCACCTGGGACAGCAGCGACTCGTCCTCGCAGCGTAGGTAGGACTGCACCGCGCCGACCCGCAACCCACCGTGGCGCCGGGCCACGTCGTCGACCAGGTACGTCAGCGCCTGCGGCACCGGAGTACGCGAGCTGGTGCGGAACAACGTATGCAGCTCGCCGGCCGTGCGGCCCTGGTCGAAGGCCCGCCGCACCGATTCGGCGGTGACCCGGTAGACCGTGGCTCCGCCGGCTGATTCGACATCAGCCACCTGGGCGAGCTGGCGAGCCAGCCCCGCCTCCAGCGGTCCCGGCGCGACGGCCGTGAGGTCGGCCTGCAGCAGCACGTGGTCCAGCGGCACCGGCAGCCGGCCGGCCAGGGCGCGGTCGGCACCCTTGCCGGCGAGGAGGGCGGTTCCGTACGAAGTCAGGGCGCCGCGTCCGGTGATCCCCAGCGTCTCGGCCTCCGCCAGCGTCCATGCCAGGCATTCGTCGCGTTGCCGGCCGCCACGGCGTGGCGCGAGCCAGGCCAGATAGGCGATCAGCGCCTCAGGTGCCGGCGCCGACCCGGACCGCAGCTCGGACAGCGCGGCGAGGGCGCGCCGTCGCAGGTCCGGCGCGCCCGGGCGCACCAGATCGGCCGACAGCGGCGCGAGAACACGATCGTGCTCGTCGCGCCGGCCGGCCAAGCCCGGCTGCCGGGGCAGGTCCAGCCAGGCGGCCGCGAGCTGGCACCAGCGGCGCTCCGGGAGCAGCGCCAGCCAGTCGTCGTAGGCCCTGGTGGGCAGCCACTCGTGCCGGAACTCGCCGTCGCGATCGAGCAGACCGGCCGCGTGGGCGACCTCCAGCAGCAAGGCCGCTGCCGGTGGCTCGACGTCGAGAGTCCGGGCCAGCCGGCGCAGGTCGCGCACCCCGATGCCGCCGGTGCGCAGCTCTGCCGGCGGACCGGCGGCGCAGGCGTCGAGCATGGCGATCACCAGCCGCAGCAGCTCGAGGGCTTGGCCGGCCCCGGTCGCATCCACCGTCGCCGGTGAGTGCGCGACCGTCGCCAGGTCCGGGGGCCGGATCGGCACCGCCCCGAGCGGGCGGTCGCCGCGTAGGGCCAGGCCGATCTCGCGCGGCAGCTCGACGCTCGACGCGTCCAGCCGGGCCAGCAGCCCGGCAGCGACGAGCCGTGCCACCGGCGACTCGGCGCGTACCTGCGCGGCTCCGACCGGCGGCCCGCCGGCAAGCCGCTCCAGCAGCTCGCGCTCTGCGCCGTCGACCCCCGCTAGTCGGGCGAGCAGTTCCTCTGGGTCCGCGCCGAGGTCGGCGGCCGGCCGGCCAAGGCCGGCGGGGTAGGGGACGACCTGGGCCACCGTGCCTACGACGTGCAGGGCGCCTGGCTCACCCCAGACCAGCGCCAGGCTGCGCAGTTGGTCCACCGCCGGCCCGACGTCAGCGCCGGCCAGCGCTTCGACCCGGCCGGCCGCTACCGGGCCCGGGCCGAGCACCACCAGGGCATCGAGGACCCACAGTTCGAAGGCGTCGAGTTGTTCGAGTGCTCGGGCGACCGACAGCCGTACAGTGGCCCGGCTGGCCAGCACCCCCATGTCGCCGGGCGCCGGCACCGCGAGGTCCGGTCGCCGGCGGAACAGCTCGAGCAGTCCCTCGTCGGATCTCTCGCGCAGAGACTCGGACAGCGTCATCGACTCCACGCTAGCGCCCGACCTGCGCCACAATGGCCCCGAGTCGACCTCGAGCCGACACCGAGCCGACACCAAGGGAGCCGCGATGGCGCGCCAGGAAAGGCATCCGGAGTACGTCGAACCGACCTGGCCGGCGCGCTCCGAGGATGACAAGCCCGTGTCGGAGCTGGCCGCAGAGCACCAGGGCGCCCAGTCACCGTTCGGCAGCGACATCGCACTGCCGGTGCCGCTGGAGCGCCACGGCCGGCACTACGTGGTACGCCCCCCGGGCGCCGAACGCCACGACACCGACTACGGCGGCGACGAGGCGATCTGAGCACCATGTCCGCCTCGCCTCTGCAGTCCTACTCCTCCGGCCCCTCTGCCACCCCGCTCCTCGGCGACACGATCGGGGCCAACCTCGACCGCGCGGTGGCACGCCACTCGCAACGCGAGGCGCTGGTGGACTGCCTGTCCGGCCGGCGCTGGACGTACGCCGAGTTCGGCGCAGCAGTGGACCGGCTCGCCGCGGGACTGCTCGACCGCGGCATCGTCAAGGGCGACCGGGTCGGCATCTGGGCCCCGAACTGTCCTGAGTGGACGTTCGTGCAGTACGCCACGGGCAAGATCGGCGCGATCCTGGTCAACATCAACCCCGCGTACCGGACCCACGAGTTGGCGTACGTGCTCAAGCAGGCCGGCGTGCGCCTGTTGATCTCGGCGGAGTCGTTCAAGACCAGCGACTACCGCACGATGGTCACCGAGGTCCGGGCGGACTGCGCTGAGCTGGAGGAGGTGGTTTTTCTCGGCACGCAGCCGTGGGAGGAGCTCGCCGGGCGCACCGACGCCGGCTACGAAACGCGGGTGCGTGAGGCGATGGCCGGCCTATCCGCCGATGACCCGATCAATATCCAGTACACCTCGGGCACCACCGGATTCCCCAAGGGCGCCACCCTGTCGCATCACAACATCCTCAACAACGGCTTCTTCGTCGGGGAACTGTGCGGGTACACCTGCGAGGACCGGATCGCCATCCCGGTGCCGTTCTATCACTGCTTCGGCATGGTGATGGGCAACCTCGGCGCGACCTCCCACGCCGCGTGCATGGTCATCCCGGCACCGGGGTTCGACCCGGCCGCCACCTTGCAGGCGGTGGCCGACGAACGCTGCACGTCGCTCTACGGCGTCCCGACCATGTTTATCGCGGAGCTAGCCGAGCCGGACTTCGCCAGCTACGACCTGTCCAGCCTGCGGACCGGCATCATGGCCGGCTCCCCGTGCCCGGTCGAGGTGATGAAGCGGGTCGTCGCGGACATGGGGATGACCGAGGTCACCATCTGCTATGGAATGACCGAGACCTCGCCGGTGTCCACCCAAACCAGGGCCGACGACGACCTGGACCGGCGGGTGTCCACGGTCGGGCAGGTGCACCCGCACGTCGAGGTCAAGGTGCTCGACCCGGAGACCGGCCTGACGGTGCCGCGCGGCACGCCCGGCGAGCTGTGCACCCGCGGCTACTCGGTGATGCTCGGCTATTGGGAGCAGCCCGACAAGACCGCTGAGGTGATCGACCGGGCCCGCTGGATGCACACCGGTGATCTCGCCACCATGGATGAGGAGGGCTATCTCAACATCGTCGGCCGGATCAAGGATCTGGTGATCCGCGGCGGGGAGAACGTCTACCCCCGCGAGGTCGAGGAGTTTCTCTACGGCCACCCCGACATTGCCGACGTACAGGTGATCGGGGTGCCCGACGAGCGCTACGGCGAGGAGCTGATGGCGTGGGTACGGCTGCGCGAGGGGGTCAGCGAGATGACCGCCGGAGACGTCCGCGCCTTCTGCGCCGGCAAGCTGGCTCACTACAAGATCCCCCGGTACGTGCACGTGGTGGACGAGTTCCCGATGACCGTCACCGGCAAGGTGCGCAAGGTGCAGATGAGGGAGGATGCGGTGCGGATCCTGGGTCTCTAAACCGCTCGACCACCGTGGGAGAATCCACGTCGTGACCGCGACCGACCCGCCCCCGCTGTTCGCCCGGGAGAGTCCGTTCGGCCCGGGAGTCCGGCGCCGGCGGTGGAGCCCGCAGCAGCTCGTCGCCGGCGCAGCCGTGGTCAGCCTGCTCGTCGCGCTGATCGCGGGGTCCACCCACTTCGACAAGATCTACCACGGCCGGGCGGTGCCGGTGCAGGCGACGGCGATCAGTCCGATCGCGCTGCGCCAGCTGAACAATGGCACCGATGCGATATGCCACGCGACGGTGCGGGTCACCGAGCCCCGACGGGTGACCCAGCGGATCGTCGTTCCCTGCGGCGTGTCCCAGGGCCGGCCGACCGGTGGCTCGCTGTACGCCGACGGCACCATCACCATGGACGATCCGCTCCCCATTTGGCAGGTGCTTGCCGCTGCGGTGGGGGTTGGCGTGTTCTGGGGGTTTCTCAGCGTGATCGTGCTGTCCGGACTGGTGCTGGTCTCGCTGCGGGCGATGCGTTGGCTCGAGGACCGCTGAACACGGCTGATGCCCTGGCCGCCCGCCTGGCTGCCCTCGAGGCCCTCCTGGCCGGCCTGCACAGCGTGCTCGTCGCATTCTCCGGCGGCGCGGACTCCGCCTTCCTGCTGGCCGCGGCGGCGCGCTCACTCGGGCCGGATCAGGTGGCGGCCGCCACCGCCGTGTCACCCAGCCTGGGTGCCGGCGAGCTGACCCGCGCTCGCGCGCTGGCCGCCGCTCTCGGGGTCCGCCATGTTGCACCGGACACGCAGGAGATGCGCCGGCCCGGTTACCGCGCCAATGCCGGCGACCGCTGCTTCTTCTGCAAGGCCGAACTACTCGACGTGCTGGGCCCAGTGGCCAGCCGGCTCGGCCTGGCCCATGTCGCTACCGGCACGAATGCCGACGACGCGATCGCCGGGTTCCGGCCGGGAATCCGGGCGGCCGCCGAGCGGGGGGCCGTGACGCCGCTGCGGGACGCCGGCCTGACCAAGGCGCAGGTACGCGCGGCGTCGCGCGCCTGGGGCCTACCCACCTGGGACAAGCCGGCGGCCGCCTGCCTGTCCAGTCGGATCGCGTACGGCATTTCGATCACCCCGCGCCGGCTGGCCCGGGTGGACGCGGCCGAGTCGGCGCTGCGGGCTGCCCTGGCCGGTGCCGGCATCGAGGTCCGTGACCTGCGGGTCCGCGACCTGGGTGCCCAGGGCGCCCGGATCGAGGTCGACCCGGAGCTGGTTGCCGTCCTCGCCGGCCGGCCGGATCTGCTTGCGGCGGTCGAAGGGTTCCCGGCAGTGACCGTGGACCCGCGGGGATTCCGGTCCGGTGCGATGAACGAGTTGCTCGCCGATCCCGAGCCCTACCGCTGACGCTGGTGCCGGCTTTTCCGTTGGCGGTCAGCGGACCGGCTGCCCTAGCCTGAGCACACGTTTCCCGATGTCCCGGCACCGCCGGGCGGAGCAGAGGTTTCCGGTGCCCAGCGGCAAGGTCAAGTGGTTCGACGTGGAGAAGGGCTTCGGGTTCCTCTCCCGCGACGACGGTGGTGACGTCTTCGTGCACAAGGGTGCACTGCCCGGCGGGGTGACCGAGCTCAAGCAGGGCGCCCGGGTGGAGTTCGGCGTCGCCGCTGGCAAGCGCGGCGAGCAGGCACTGTCCGTGCGGCTGCTCGACCCGGTGCCGTCCCTGCAAGCTGCCGCGGCGGGTGCTGCCCGGCGGCCGGCCGAGGAACTGCACGGCCTGGTCGAGGACATGATCAAGCTGATCGAGGCCAAGGTGCAGCCCGACCTGCGCCGCGGTCGCTACCCGGACCGCAAATCCGCCCGGCAGGTGGCGGAGATGGTCCACGCGGTGGCCCGCGAGCTCGAAGGTTGAGCAGCCGCCGCCGGCTCAGGTCGGCGACGAGGCCGGCGCGGGTTGCCGGCGGGCCGGCCGCAGGTCACGGATCGATGCCGCTGTCCACACGACCATCGCAGCTAGCCCGGTGGCGGCGACGACGAAGCCCCACGGCGTGCCGAACGGCACCAGGCCGAGCGCGCCGCCGGCCACCCAGCCCAGCTGCAGCACCGTCTCGGACCGGGCGAAAGCCGAGTTGCGGACGTTCTCTGCCACCTCGTGCTGCACGACAGAATCCAACGCCAGCTTGCCCAGGCTGTTGGTCAGGCCGGCGACCAGGGCCAGGGCGACCGCGGACGGCAGACCGGGAAACACGACGGCGGCGACGCATCCGGCGGTGGCCAGCACCAGCAGGCCGAGTTGCAGTCCGTGGGCGCGGCGCAGCTTGAGGCGGGCGCCGGTGGCGGTGCCGATGAAGCTGCCCAGCGCCGCCGCCCCCACCACTGCGCCCAGGGCGGCCGTCCCGTGCGGGCCCGCGTGTTTGGTGCGTAGCAGGAACGCCAGGAACAAGATCAGGAATCCGGACAGAGCCCGCAGGGCGGCCGAAGAACGCAGCGCGACGACGACCGGCCGGCCCAGGGTGACCCGTGGCCCGGCTCCGCGCCGGCGGGGCAGCAGGGTCACCTTCGTCTCGCCCTGGTCGGAGTCGGCGCGGGCCGGGACCCGGATCGCCAGACCGATGCCGATCAGGAACACCACCGCGGCCGCGGCCAGCGCCCACTCCGGCCCGAGCTTGGCCAGGCCGGCGCCGATCGGCGCGGCCACCGTGGCGCAGATGATCGCGGCAAGCGACAGTCGGGAGTTCGCGGCCACCAGCGACACCCGTGCGGGGAGCAGCCGGGGCACCGCCGCGGCCCGCGCCACGCCGTACGCCTTGGACAGCACGAGCACCCCGAACGCGGCCGGATACAACCCGAGTCCGTGGACCGTAAAGGCCATGATCAGGGCCAGGAAGGCCCGGCCGAGCATGGTCGTGGCCAGGGCGTAGCGACGCCCGTGCGAGAAGCGGTCCAGGGTGGGGCCGACAACCGGCGCGAGCAACGCGAACGGCGCGATGGTGATCAGCAGGTACAGCGCCACCCGCGGCCGAGCCTGCCCGACCGGCACCGAGAAGAACAGCGTCCCGGCCAGTCCGACCGCGACCAGCGTGTCGCCGATGGCGTTGACGCCCTGCATGTCGATCAGGTGGGCCAGCCCCGACTCGCCGGCACCCTGCGCCCGCACGCCGGCCCGGACGGTGCGCCAAAACCCTCGTGTGCCCCGACGCACACCGCCGGCCGTGGCCGTAGCCACCCCCGCGACGACGGTACGTGTGCTACCCACAACGCCAGTCTGACGCACTCGGGGGATCGCCGTGCAGTCGCTGCGGCTAGTGGACCTGCGGTACGAGCCGCCGCCGCGATGCGCGACACTGGGTAGCGTGCCGACCACAGTTGAACTCCGGACGCCGGCCTCGGTGGATGCCGTCTGCCTGGCTGCGGTCGAGCTGGCCAGGGTTGGTGCCGTCGAGTTTGCCGGCAGCGTCGTGGGTGCGCACGTGGGCGCCGAGCCCGAAGGCGAGCGGCTCCTCACGCACCTGTTCGCTTGTACGGCCCGCGGTTACCTGGGGTGGCGCTGGGCGGTGACGGTGGCGCGCGCTCCACGGTCGAAGACGGTCACCATCTGCGAGGTCTGCCTGCTGCCGGGCCCGGACGCGCTGGTTGCGCCCGAGTGGCTCCCCTGGAGCGAGCGGCTGCGACCGGGCGACCTGGGTGTCGGCGACATGCTGCCGACCGCTCCGGACGACGACAGGTTGGTGCCGGCGTATCGCGAATCCGACGATCCGGCGGTCGAGGAGACGGCCGTCGAGGTGGGCCTGGGCCGGTTGCGAGTGATGTCGCGGCTCGGTCGGCTGGAGGCCGCGGAGCGGTGGTACGACGGAACTCGCGGGCCGGCGGCCCCCATCGCGCGGTCCGCGCCGGCGCACTGCGGCACCTGCGGCTTCTACCTGCCGCTCGCCGGCTCGCTGCGCGCGGCATTCGGTGCCTGCGGCAACGAATTCGCTCCCGACGACGCGATGGTCGTCAGCGCCGACCACGGCTGCGGCGCGCATTCGGAGGCCCTGTTGGAGCCCTCCGGCACACCTTTGCCGGGCCCGGCCGGCGACGACCAGATCGACGTTTTTGCAGAACTCATTCCCGCCGAGCCGGATGACCCGGACAGCGAATCGCTCGGCCACAGCTGAGCAATGGCCGGTGACCCCTTCGACACGGCGACCCTGCGCCGCCGGGTCCTCGACGCCTGGGCGGCCTCGCCCGAACGCTTCCGTGAGGATGCCAACGCCGAGGAGGACCTGGCCCTCGGCGGCTACCGGGACCGGCTGATCGTCGAGCTGGCACAGAACGCCGCGGACGCCGCCACCCGCGCCGGCACACCCGGCACGCTGCGGTTGCGGCTGGCCGACGGCGTGTTATCCGCGGCCAATACCGGCGCGCCGCTCGATGTTGCCGGCGTGAAGGCCCTGTCCTCACTGCGGGCATCGGCCAAGCGCGATGACAGCACCGTGGGGCGGTTCGGCGTGGGTTTCGCGGCCGTGCTCGCGGTCACTGACGAGCCGGAGATCCGGTCCAAGGCGGGCGGGGTGCGCTTCAGCGCCGCCGAGACCCGCAAGGAGGTCGCCGGCCTGCCGTCTCTGGCCGGCGAGCTCGCTCGCCGGGGCGGCGCGGTACCGGTCCTGAGGTTGCCCCGGCCGCTGCACGGCCGGCCGCCGGCCGGATTCACCACGGAGGTACGGCTGCCGCTGCGGGACTCCGCGGTCGAGATCGTCCGTACCGCCCTCGAATCGTTGGACGCCTCCCTGCTGCTGGCACTGCCCAATCTGTCCACAGTGGACGTGAACGGCCGGATGATCACCCGGTCCGGCGACGAGCCGCAGGTAGTCATCTCGGACAACCATCAGGTGACCCGGTGGCGGGTGGTTCGGGCGGAGGGCGAGGTTCCACCCGAGCTCCTGGCCGGCCGCCCGACCGAGGAGCGGGAGCGATCCGGATGGACGGTGCTGTGGGCAGTACCGGAGACGGGCCTGGTCGGCCGGCAGGTCGTGTACGCGCCCACGCCCAGCGACGAGCCGCTGTCCTTGCCGGCGCGGCTGGTCGCCAGCTTCCCGCTCGGCCCGGACCGGCGGCACGTGGCGCCCGGGCCGCTGACCGACTGGCTGATCCAGCGGTGCGCGGACACCTACCTGGAGCTGATCCAGGCTCTGGGCAGCGGTCCGGAGGTGCTGGACCTGGTGCCCGCGCCGGGCATCGTGGCCGGTGAGCTCGATGCCGCGCTGTGCGCGGCGGTGCTGAACCGGATGCGGGCTGCGGACTGGCTGCCCGGCGGCATCGTGCCCTCCGCGGCGCGGGTGCTCGGGCTCGGCCTCGAGGCCGCCGTCCCGCTGTTGCGCGATGTGATCCCGAACCTGCTGCCCGCCGAGTGGTCGGGCCGCCGGGCGCAGCGGCCGCTGCAGGCGCTCGGGGTGC
>JALZAK010000111.1 GCA_030948385.1 Actinomycetota bacterium | reverse complement strand
TCAGCTGACGGTACGGAGGGCGGCGGGTGCGGTGATGGCCCGGGAGCCGCGGCCGAGGGCCACCATCCCCGACTGCACCAACTCGGTGATGCCGAACGGCTCGAGCACCCGGATCAGAGCGGCCAGCTTCTCCACCGTGCCGGTCGCCTCCACGGTGACGGCGTCGCCGGCCACATCCACGACTTTGGCGCGGAACAGCGCGACCGTCTCGAGCACATGTGACCGGGTGGTCAGGTCGGCCCGCACCTTGATCAGGATCAGCTCGCGCTGCACCGAGGCGGCGTGCTCAAGCTCGACGATCTTGAGCACGTTGACCAGCTTGTTGAGTTGCTTGGTCACTTGCTCCAGCGGGGAGTCCTCGACGTTGACCACGATGGTCATCCTGGAGACCGCGTCGTTCTCGGTCGGGCCGACCGCGAGCGAGTCGATGTTGAACCCGCGCCGGGAGAACAGCCCCGCGACCCGGGCGAGGACGCCCGGCTTGTTCTCCACCAGCACCGAAAGCGTGTGTCGGCTCATCAGAGGTCGTCCTCGTCCCAGACCGGCCGCACATCACGCGCGGCCAGGATCTCGTCGTTGCTGGTGCCCGCCGGCACCATCGGCCAGACCATCGCATCCTGGCCGACCACGAAATCGACCACTACCGGGCGGTCGTCGATCGCCATCGCCTTCTCGATCGTGGCGTCCACATCGGACTCGGTCTCGCAGCGCAGGCCGACGCAGCCGAACGCCTCAGCAAGCCGGACGAAATCCGGGATGCGGCGGGCGTGGGTATTCAAGCCAGTGTGGGAGTAACGCTCCTGGTAGAACAGCGCCTGCCACTGCCGCACCATGCCCAGGTTGCCATTGTTGATGACCGCGACCTTGATCGGGATCTCCTCCAGCGTGCAGGTGGCAAGTTCCTGGTTGGTCATCTGGAAGCAGCCGTCGCCGTCGATCGCCCAGACGGTGGCCTCGGGCCGGCCCACCTTGGCACCCATCGCCGCGGGCACCGCGTAGCCCATCGTGCCGAGCCCGCCGGAGTTCAACCAGGTGTACGGGTGCTCATAGGAAATGAACTGCGAGGCCCACATCTGGTGCTGACCCACCCCGGCCACGTACAGCGCATCCGGGCCGGCGATCGCTCCTATCCGTGAGATGGCGTACTGCGGAGCCAGCGAGCCGTCCGGTGGTGCGTCGTAGCCGAGCGGGTAGGTCTCCCGGCAGCGGTCCAGCAATCGCCACCACGGGGTGAGGTCGGCCCGGTTTCCGCCGGCGTACTCGGCCTGCACCGCAATCACCAGGTCGGCCAGCACCTCGCGGCAGTCGCCGACGATCGGCACGTCGGCCACCCGGTTCTTGGAGATCTCGGCCGGGTCGATATCGGCGTGCACCACGGTGGCGCCCGGCGCGAACGTCGACAGCTTGCCGGTCACCCGGTCGTCGAAGCGGGCGCCGAGCGCGATGAGCAGGTCGGACTTCTGCAGGGCGGTGACGGCGGCGACCGACCCGTGCATGCCCGGCATGCCCAGGTGCTGGGTATGGCTGTCCGGGAACGCGCCCCGGGCCATCAGGGTGGTCACCACCGGGATCCCGGTCAGCTCGGCGAGGACCCGCAACTCCCCGGCGGCCCGCGCCTTGAGCACTCCCCCGCCGACGTACAGGACCGGCCGCATCGCGGTCGCCATCAGCCGGGCCGCCTCGCGGACCTGCTTTCCGTGCGGCCGGGTGGTGGGCCGGTAGCCGGGCAGGTCGAGCACCGGCGGCCAGTGAAACGTCGTGGCGGCTTGGAGCACGTCCTTGGGAAGGTCGACCAGGACCGGGCCGGGCCGCCCGGTCGAGGCGATGTGGAAGGCCTCGGCGATCACCCGCGGGATCTCATCGGCCGACTGGACCAGGAAGTTGTGCTTGGTGATCGGCAGGGTGATGCCGCAGATGTCGGCCTCCTGGAAGGCATCCGTACCGATCGAGGCGCTCGGCACCTGGCCGGTGATCGCCACGATCGGCACCGAGTCCATGTAGGCGTCGGCGATCGGGGTCACCAGGTTGGTCGCGCCGGGACCGGATGTCGCCATGCAGACACCGACCTTGCCGGTCGCCTGGGCGTACCCCTCGGCCGCGTGGCCGGCGCCCTGCTCGTGCCGGACCAGGATGTGACGGACCGCCTTGGAGTCGAAGAGCGGGTCGTACGCCGGCAGGATCGCGCCGCCGGGGATCCCGAAGACGACGTCTGCGCCGACCGCTTCGAGCGAGCGGACGAGCGACTGCGCACCGCTGAGAGGACCTTGGTCGGGCATCGGCTGGCCTTCGGGTTGGTGGGGGCAACAAAAAGCCCCTCGTGCGTCTGCACGAAGGGGCGGCGCGTCGGTCGCGGGAAGCGGGCCGGCGCGCTAGGAAAGTACGATTCGGAGGACGGGCACGCGCGAAGCCTACACGGGTGATGCCCGGGGTCACCCGCAGGTGGCCCCGGTCGCCGCGGAGCCGACGAGTTTGGCGTACTTCGCCAGAACGCCGGAGGTGTAGAGCGGGGCCAGTGGGCGCCAGGTCTGCCGGCGGCCGGCCAGCTCAACCGGGTCCACCAGCAGGTCCAGCCGGCGGGCCGGGACGTCGAGGACGATCCGGTCACCGTCGGCGACCAGCGAGATCGGGCCGCCTTCGGTGGCCTCCGGGGCCACGTGTCCGACGCACAGGCCGAACGTCGCACCGGAGAATCGCCCGTCGGTGAGCAGTACCACGTCGGCACCCAGGCCGGCGCCCTTGATGGCGGCGGTCACCGCGAGCATCTCGCGCATGCCCGGGCCGCCGCGCGGCCCCTCGTACCGGATCACCACAACGTCGCCGGCGACGATCCGGCCCTCGGTGACCGCCGACATCGCGTTCGCCTCGCCGTCGAACACCCGGGCCGTGCCCTCGACCCGCAGCTCTTCCATGCCGGCGGTCTTGACCACCGCGCCGTCCGGCGCCAGCGAGCCGCGCAGGATCGCCAGGCCACCCGTCGCGGAGATCGGCCGGTCGAGTGGCCGCAGCACCTCACCGTCGGGGTCACGGGGGACGACGGCCGTGAGATTCTCCGCGAGGGTGCGGCCGGTCACCGTCAGTGCGTCGCCGTGCAGTAGGCCGGCGTCGAGCAGCGCGCGCAGAACGACCGGCAGGCCGCCGATCCGGTCCATGTCGGCCATGGCGTACCGGCCGAACGGTTTGAGGTCGCCCAGGTGCGGGACCCGCCGGCCGATCCGGTCGAAGTCGTCGAGGTCGAGCTCGACCCGGGCCTCGACCGCGATCGCCATCAGGTGCAGCACCGCGTTGGTCGAACCCCCCAGCGCCATGACAACCGCGATCGCGTTCTCGAAAGCCTCGCGGGTGAGCACCCGCCGCGCGGAGATGCCGGCGTCGAGCAGGTCGATCACGGCCCGGCCGCTGTCTGCGGCGATGCCCATCCGCCGGTCGTCGGTGGCGGGTATCGACGCACCGCCGGGTAGCGCCATGCCCAGCGCCTCGGCGGCACTGGCCATGGTGTTGGCGGTGAACATGCCGCCGCATGCGCCGATGCCCGGGCAGGCGGCCCGCTCGATCTCGTCGAGGCGCTCGGCGGTGATCAAGCCGCGAGCGCAGGCTCCAACGCCCTCGAACACATCTTGGATCGTCACGGCGGTGCCGTCGGCGAGCCGGCCCGGCAGGATCGTGCCGCCGTAGACGAATACCGCCGGCAGGTCGAGCCGGGCCGCGGCCATCAGCATGCCGGGCAGCGACTTGTCGCAGCCCGCAAGCAGCACCATCGCGTCGAAGCGCTCGGCGTGCATCATGCACTCCACCGAGTCGGCGATGATCTCCCGCGACACCAGGGAAGCGCGCATTCCTTCGTGCCCCATGGAGATCCCGTCGGAGACCGCAATGGTGGTGAACTCCATCGGGAAGCCGCCGGCAGCAAGGACGCCCTCCTTGGCGTGCTTGGCGAGCTTGTCCAGGCTCATGTTGCAGGGCGTGACCTCGTTCCAAGAGCTCGCGACGCCCACCTGCGGCTTGCTGAAATCCTCGTCGGTCATCCCGACGGCCCGCAGGAACGCGCGGGCCGGCGCCCGCTCGTAGCCCTCGGTCACTTCGGTGCTGCGCGGGCGCGGGTGCTCGGTCATGCCCCGGGACTGTAACGATGTGCTCATGACGTTCCGGCACGGCGCCGCAGAACGGGCCGCCGCCGTGATCTGGCTGGCGGGCTCGTCGGCACTGGCCACCGCCCGGTGGTGGCTGGCGCCCGTTCTGCTGCTGCCGCTCCTCGCGGTTGCGGCTGCCTTCCGGCGCGGCACCCGGGTCGACGCCGGCGGCATCATCGTCTCGGCGCTGCTGGCCCGCCGGCGAGTGCCGTGGGCGTCGGTGACCGAGGTGCGTGC
>JALZAK010000093.1 GCA_030948385.1 Actinomycetota bacterium | reverse complement strand
GCGGCGGAACGCACCTTGACGTTGGTGAAGCCCACTGCTTGGCCGAGGCCGAAGTCCACCAGCGCCGGCGGCACGACGACCCGGATCCGGGTGGCCGTAATGGTCGAAGACGCCGGCACCCACTGGTTGATCGCATGGTTGTAGCCGTAGAAGTCGATCTCACCGTCGGTTGCGCCGACCGCCTGGAAGGCGGCCGCGCCGGCCGAATACGTCGGGGTGGCCTCGTTGTTATCCCAGTTGGCCGGCAGTGAACTGTAGGCAGGGGCGCCTTGTACCGGGTTCTCCTTGAGGTACTCGATGGCCAGCGTCCGCGCTTTTGCCATGTCCGGCAGCCCCTGCGCGCCGGCCAGCGCGACCACGTCCGCGGAGGTGCGAGTGGCGCGCTTGCGGGCGTAGGCATTACCCAGGTCGACTGCCATCGCGCCGAAACCGAACAGCACGCCGGAGGCTACGGTCACCACCAGCACCAGCGCCGCCGTACCCGCGTCGTCGTTGCGGCGCTGACGCAACAGGCGGGTCAGCACGAGGTGATCCCCGCGGCGGAAACGCCCTCAACCCGCGCCTTCGCCGTCGCAGTCAGCGACAGGCTTGCGGGGAAGCCGGGGATGATTCCGAGGAGGCCCAGCGGCACCGTGTAGGGGATGGTGACGACGGCCTCGTCACCGGGGCCGAGGGTCGATGGGTCGGCGCTATCGGCCATCTCGTTGATCTGCAGAGTCGGCTTCTGGATGTTGTCGACCCCGGTCGCCGCACCTTTGACGTGCCCCAGCCAGGTGCTGCTGGCAGGCGACGGCCAGGTGCCGCAGGAGGTGACCCCGACCGCGGCCAGCCGGGCGCCCTCCCGGGCTGCCGCGTTTGCGCCCTGCTGCTCGAAGTAGCCATAACCGAAGGTGATGACGCCGAAGACGAGCAGCAAGAGAAGGGGAGCGACCAGCGCGAACTCCACCGCCACCGCACCGTCGTCCCTGCTCGGCGCGCGCCTCGACCGAGACGACATTCACACCCCCTCGCATCCCACACGCCCCCGCCGGGTGCAGCACAGCGCGTAACTCCGGTGAGTTGCAAACGATGACACGCCGCGGCGGTGACGGATAGGGCTACCCCGCCGAATGGCCCCTTTGTGCCGAGGGTTAGGCCGTTCGGCTAGCCCCTGGCTACGGTTTGCACCACTCTAAAGCGGATTGCCGGCACGCCGTACTCGGTCACGCTTTGTACCAGAGACCTCACGGAGAGCAACACGAGAGGTAGGCCGACGAGCAAGGGAAGCTGCCAGGTAGCGGTAGATGCCGCAGCGCTGAGCAGGATGCCGATCAGCGTGCTGCTGACGGCGAGTCGGGCGCTGTAGACCGCCATCGAGCCAGGCGGCGCCGGCGTATCCCGTGACCCGCGCAGGTCGGCCCGGTGTGGGCTGCGGACCGACAGCTTCATGCAGGTACTCACCACCCACATCGTGCAGCAGACCGTCGCGACGCCGAGCGCCGTGACTTGCGCCATCGTGGGCGCGACCTTGGCGCGGAGCGCCCCCGCGACAACGATGGCCGCGCAGGAGAGCAGGCAGGTCTCGGCCAGCACCCACGCCTTGGACATGGCTGCCCAGGCCGGGCGGTACGGGAGCGAGGCCAGCCACTCTGCCCCGGACGCGTCCAGGCAAAAGGCATTGACGCCGAACAACAGCCCGGTGCCGGCGGCCACCAGCCCGGGCAGCAGTACCAGGGACTGCCACGAAACGCCGAGGCCGACTGCGGCCGTGGCGGGGATCAGCATGAGCACGAGCGCGCCGCGGCGCAACGAAGCGCTGCGCCACACGCTGGCCCGGTCGGTGGCAAGCAGGGCCCGGAAGGCGCCGGCCGCCGGCTTCCGGCGCCGCACCGGCCGGTCGGCGCGCCGCTCACCGGTGCCGGGCCGTCGTACCGCCCAGCCGCACACCCGGGCGCCGGCCACCAGCAGCAGCGCGGTGGTCGCCAGCAACTCCACGAACCCACGGGTCCAGGACAGATACAGGTGATTGCCGACCTGCAGCACTGTGACGACCGCGGCGGTGGTCGGCAACCGGTCCAGCACCCGGGTGGTGTATCCCAGCCGGACGACAAGGATTGCGGCAAGAGCCAGCGCGGTCGCAACCGACCAGACGAGCCAACGGCCGGAGCGGGCCTGCCGGATGCCGATGACGGCCCAGGCCACCGCCTGGCCCAGCACGGTGACCATGGCCACGTAGGCGTACGTGGTTGCCAGCGCCAGCGGGATGGCGGCCGGGCTCTTCGTCGCCGCTGCGGTCAAGCCGGTAAGCACCAGGACCTGCGAGAGCCAGGCGAGGTTCAGCGGCGCAACGGCCAGCGACGCGAGGAACGTGGTCGCGGGCCGGACGGGATAGGCAACGAGTTGGTCGGCCGGGAACAGCTCGTTGCCGCCGCCTGCGGCCAGCGGAGCCACCACTGCCAGCACCGCGAAGCCGGCGAACACGGTCGGCGTCAGCAGCAACGCGTTCGAATGCAGGTGGGCCGGGACCAGCCGGCTGGCGACGGCGGCGCCGGCGATGGCCAGCAGCAGGCAGCCGAGCAGCGCCAGCAGACCGCCGCGGGCCCGGGCCGAGCGGACCATCCGCCAGCGCAGGCCCACCAAGGCCCTCAGTTGTCCGGCGGCGGTCACGACAGCAGCGCCCGGTAGCGTGCCTCGCCGGCCGCACCTGACAACTCGGCGGCCGGCGCAGCGGCGACAACCGAGCCGTTGCGCAATACGACCGCCTCGTCGCAGGCGTCCACGGCGAGGGCGAGCAGGTGCGTGCTGATCAGAATGGCCGCCCCGCGCCGGCGCGCCTCGTCCACAACCAGCATCGTCGCGTCGACGCCGAGCGGGTCGACGCCGTCGAACGGCTCGTCCAGCAGCAACACCGCGGGTTCGGAAAAGGCCGCCAGCACCACGGAGAGCCGCCGGCCCATCCCGTGGGAGAAGGTGGCGGTGAGCCGGTCGGCAGCCCCGGCGAGGTCGAACCGCTCCAGCAGGTCCGCTGCGCGCGGCTGCCAGCCGTCGGCCATGTCGCGCAGTCGCGATGCCAGGGCCAGGTGCTCCCACGGAGTGGCCCGCGGGATGAGCCCCCCCACGTCGGGGCAGTAGCCGACCCTGGCCCGTACGCCGGCCGGGTCTCGCGCCGCGTCCAGTCCGGCCACCCGAATCGTGCCGGCGGTGGGCGGTTGGACGCCGGCCAGGACCCGCAGCGTGGTGGACTTGCCGGCGCCGTTACGGCCGACCAGCGCCACCGAGGCGCCCGGTGCGACGGTGAGGTCGAAGCCGGTGACCGCGCGAACCGACCCGAAGCTCACCTCGAGCCCGCGCACCTCGACCAGGGACATGCGGCTCAGTCTGCGCGACGATGCCCCCCCGCACCTCGCGATCAAGCAGAAATTGTCCGGTCAGCTGTAGAGCGCGGCGATGTCCTCGGCGTACTGCTTGGAGACCACGTTGCGCTTGAGCTTGAGGCTCGGGGTCAGCTCGCCCCCCTCCTCGGTGAAGTCGTCGGGCAGGATCCGGAACTTCTTGATTGCCTCGGCCTTGGACACGGCCTTGTTGGCCTCGTCGACGCCCTGTTGGATGTCGGCAATCAGATCCCGGTCCTCGCGCAAATCGCTGACCGCGGCATTCGCCGGCTTGCCATGACCCTGTTTCCAGACCGGAAAGGCGTCCGGGTCGATGGTCACCAGGGCGCCGATGAACGGCTGGGCGTCCCCGACCACCATGCACTGGCTGACCAGCGGATGCGCCCGCAGCCGGTCCTCGAGTACGGCCGGCGCGACGTTCTTGCCGCCGGCGGTGACGATCAGCTCCTTCTTTCGCCCGGTGATTCGCAGGAAGCCGTCGCCGTCGAGATCCCCGATATCACCGGTGTGGAACCAGCCGTCGGGATTGAGAGCCTCGACGGTGGCCTGCACGTTGTTCCAGTAGCCGCGGAAGACGATGTCGCCCTTGATCAGCACCTCACCGTCATCGGCGATGCCAACCGCGACGCCGGGCACCGCTCGCCCCACCGTGCCGATCTTCAGCGCGTGCTGGACGTTGACGCAGGCGCCGGCGCTGGTCTCCGTCAGGCCGTACCCCTCGTACACCGTGATGCCGACGCCGCGAAAGAAGTGTCCCAACCGCTCACCCAGCGGCGCCCCGCCGGAGATGGCCGAACGGCACTGGCCGCCCAGCGCGGCCCGCAACTTGGAGTAGACCAGCCGGTCGAACACCGCGTGCTGCGCTCGCAGGCCGACGCCCGGGCCGCCGGCGTCGAGAGCCCGGCTGTACGCGACCGCGACCTGGTCGGCGCGGTCGAAGATCTTTCCCTTGCCATCTGCGTGCGCCCGCTGCTTGGACACGTTGTAAACCTTTTCGAACACCCGCGGCACCGACAGGATGAAGGTGGGCCGGAAGGCCGCCAGGTCCGGCAGCAGGTTCTTGACGTCGGCCGTATGGCCCATCCGGGTGCGGGTCTGCACGACGCCGCACTGGATCAGCCGGGCGAAGACGTGGGCGAGGGGCAGGAACAGCAGGGTCGATCCGTCGGCGTTGAACAACCCCGACAGCCCGTCGGTCGTGGTCAGGACCTGGAACAAGATGTTGCGGTGGGTCAGCTCGCAACCCTTCGGCTGGCCGGTCGTGCCGCTGGTGTAGATGATCGTGGCCAGGCTGTCTGGGCCCAGCGTGGCCCGGCGCTGCGCGACCTCATCGTCGGACACGTCCCGGCCGAGCTCGCGGAGCGTGCCGATGCCATCAGAGTCCAATTGCCACGTCGACCCCAATTCCGGCAGCTCACCCCGCAGCGCCTCGACCGCCGCGGCATGCTCGGCCGTCTCGACCACCATTGCGATAGCGCCGGAGTCGGCGAGATTCCACGCCAACTGCTCGCTACTGCTGGTTTCGTACACCGGGACGGTGACCGCGCCGGCAGCCCAGATCGCGTAGTCGACCAGCGTCCACTCGTAGCGCGTCTTGCTCATCAGGCCGACCCGGTCGCCGGCTTGCACGCCGGCGGCGATCAGACCTTTGGCGACCGCGATCACGTCGTCGCGGAACGACACGGCGGTGACGTCCTGCCACCCCCCGGAGCCGCGCCGGCTGAAGACCACGTGCTCCGGCACCTCGGCGGCGTTGGCCCACACGGCGTCGGTCAGGTCGGCGCCGGCCCCGACGCCGACCTTGGCGGGAACGCTGAACTCGCGCACGGGGTGACCGTACCGGGTGGCATTCTGCGCCAGTGCCCGCGATCGACCTCAGCGACGAGACCTTCGTGGCGGCGCCGCCGCACCGCGTCGCGGCGGCCGTGCACGACCAGGGCTGGTGGGCGCAGCTCTGGCCCGACCTGGATCTGACCGTCGTCGAGGACCGCGGGCCGAAGGGCATTCGGTGGACCTGCGCCGGCGCTCTCGTGGGCAGCTGCGAGGTGTGGCTGCAGGTCCACGGCCATGGGGTGATCGTGCATTGCTACCTGCGCGGCGACCGGCCCGGTCTTGCCGGCGGAAATGATCAGCGAGCGCTGCGCCGCCGTCAGCGTCAGGTCAAGGCGCTGATGTTCGCATTCAAGGATCGGCTGGAAGCCGCCATCTAGGCTCGGACTGTGCGGGTGCATGTCGTCTCCGACGTCCACGGCAGCGTCGACGCGCTGGCCCGGGCGGGGGACGGGGCCGACGCGCTGGTGGTGCTCGGTGACCTGATCTGTTTCATCGACTACGCCGACCACTCGGCCGGGATCATGGGGGAGCTGTTCGGGCCGGAGGCAGTGGGCCGGCTGGTCGCCCTCCGCACGGCGCAGCGCTTCGACGCGGCACGGGCCTGGTCGGCGCAGCTGTGGGCCGGCGCCGGCGGCGACCGTCGGGCCCTGATGGACGACGCGATCCGGCGTCAGTACTCCGCCATTTTCGAGGTGCTGCCCACGCCGACGTACATGACGTACGGCAACGTGGACCTCCCGCACATGTGGCCGGACTTCGCGCGCCCGGGGATCCAGGTCGTGGATGGGGCGGTGGTCGAGATCGGCGGCCGGCGCTTCGGGTTCGTCGGTGGCGGTCTGCGCAGCCCGTATCACACGCCCTACGAGCTCGACGACGTCGAGTACGCGGCCAAGGTGGCCCAGGTGGGCCCGGTCGATGTGCTGTGCGCGCACATCCCCCCGGACCTGCCCGAGATCCTGTACGACGTCGAGGCGCGCCGGTTCGAGCGGGGCAGTGCGGCACTGTTGCAATCCATTCTGGACACACAACCTGCGACCGTCCTGTTCGGACACGTTCACCAACCGTTGTGCTCCCGCCGGCGGATCGGGCGGACCGAGTGCGTCAATGTGGGGCACTTTCGCGGCACCGGGCGGCCGTACCGGCTCTCCTGGTGATCGCGGCTACCATCCGCCCATGGCGGAGAAGTCGAGGCAATCGATCATGGTCGCGGCGCCGGCCGCCGATGTCCTGGCCGTTATCGCCGACTTCGACGCCTACCCGCAGTGGGCGGCCTCGGTGAAGAAGGCCGAGGTGGTCGAGGAGTACGAGGACGGCTACGCCAGCCAGGTCCGGTTCAGCGTGGACGCGGGCCCGATCAAGGACGAGTACACGTTGGCCTATCAATGGGCGCAGGACGGATCCTGGGTGTCCTGGTCCCTGGTCGAGTCCGGCGTGATGAAGAGCCAGGAGGGCTCCTACGACCTGGCCGAGGTCACCGGCGGGACCGAGGTCACCTACACCCTCGAGGTGGAGACCAGCATGCCGATGCTCGGCCTGCTGCGCCGCAAGGGCGAGAAGATGATCATGGATATCGCGCTGAAGGAGCTCAAGAAGCGCGTCGAGGGCTGATCGCGCAGTGAGCCTGGCCATCGGCGTCGACATCGGGGGCACCAAGGTGGCCGGCGGCGTGGTGGCTGAGGACGGCCGGGTGCTGGCGACCGCCCGCCGGCCTACACCGAGCAACGACCCTGGCCAGACGGCGGCCTCCATCGCGGCCGTAGTGGCCGAACTGCGCGCCGGCCACGACGTGGCCGCCGTCGGGATCGGGGCCGCCGGGTGGATCGACCTCGCCCGGGCGACCGTGCTGTTCGCGCCGAACCTCGCCTGGCGGGACGAGCCACTGCGTGAGCGGCTGGAGGGCCTGATCGGGCTGCCGGTGGTGGTCGAGAACGACGCGAACGCGGCGGCCTGGGGCGAGTACCGCTTCGGCGCCGGCCGGGGCGAGCGGGTGTTGGGGATGATCACGCTGGGGACCGGTATCGGCAGTGGACTGGTTATCTCCGGTGAGCTCTATCGCGGCGCGAACGGGATCGCCCCGGAGTTCGGCCATATGTGTGTGGTGCCCGGCGGGCGGCGGTGCGGATGCGGCAATCGCGGCTGCTGGGAGCAGTACGCCAGCGGCAAGGCGCTGGCTCGCGAGGCCCGCGACATCGCCAGCGGCGCCCCGCTGTCGGCGGAGGCACTTCTCGCTGCCGCCGGCGGCAGCATTGCCGGCATCGACGGCCCTGTAGTCACCCGGACCGCCTTGGCCGGCGACACGGTCGCCCGCGAGTGCTTCGAGGAGGTCGGCCGTTGGCTGGGCGCCGGTCTGGCCGGCCTCGCCTCCGCCTTGGACCCGAGTTGCTTCATCGTCGGTGGCGGCGTTGCCGACGCCGGCGAGTTGCTGATGGAGCCGACCCGGCGTGCCTTCGAAGCGAGCCTGCCCGGCCGCGCCTTCCGGCCGGCCCCGGACCTGCGGCTGGCGATGTTGGGCAACACCGCCGGGCTGGTCGGGGCCGCCGATCTTGCCCGGGCCGGTTGATGCGGGCCGTTGTCGCGCTCGGCGGAAACGCGCTAAGTCCGAGCGCCAGCACCGGCTCAGCCGAGGAGATGCGCGCGGCGCTGTCCGGTACCAGCGACATCCTGGCGGAGCTGGTGGGCCGGGGGGTGTCGCTGGTGGTGACCCACGGCAACGGGCCACAGATCGGCCGGATCCTGCTGCAGCAGGAGGCCGCTGCGCCGGCCGTGCCGCCGATGCCGATGGATGTGTGCGGGGCGGAGAGCCAGGGCCAGCTGGGCTATCTCATCGCGCAGAGCCTGGACTCGCGACTGCGCCGGCGCGGGTTGCCGCAACGGGCCATCTGCCTGGTCAGCCAGGTGGTGGTGCACGGCCGCGATCCGGCTTTCCGCCGGCCGACGAAACCGGTCGGCCCCTTCTATGAGGAGGCTGCCGCACACCGCATCGCTACCCAGTCCGGTCACGTCTTCCGAGCGTTGCCGGACGGGCGGTGGCGGCGAGTCGTGGCCTCGCCCCGGCCGCTGGACCTCGTCGAGGCGCCGTTGCTCACCGGCCTGGTCGAATCCGGGCACGTGCTGATCACCGCCGGCGGGGGCGGGGTCCCCGTGGTCGAGGACGGGAGCTCGATCCGCGGCGTAGAGGCGGTTGTCGACAAGGACCGGACGGCCGCTCTGCTGGCCCGCTTGGTCGGCGCCGACTTGCTGCTCATCCTGACGGAGGTTTCGAGAGTTCAGGTCGGCTACGGCTCCGCCGACGCGCGTGAGCTGGCCAGCCTGACCGTCCCCGAGGCGCGGGCGCTCCTCGCCGCCGGCGAGTTCCCGGAGGGTTCCATGGGCCCGAAGATCGAAGCCTGCTGCGACTTCGTCGCCGGCGGCGGTCGGCGAGCGGTCATCGGGGCACTCGGCGAGGCGGCCGACGCGGTGTTCGGGTCGGCCGGAACCGCGATCGTTGCCGGCGGCT
>JALZAK010000095.1 GCA_030948385.1 Actinomycetota bacterium | reverse complement strand
TTCCGGAGCACGACGAGAGCGCGGGGCAGGCCGGCCAGCGCCCGGGCCAGGTCGTCCGGGCGGGCGACCTTCCACGCGTTTGCCGCCACGTAGCAGCGCAGGGCGGCATCGAAGCGCGCCCCGCCGGCCCGCGACCGCGCGGTCAGCAGGGCCGCGGCGCCCTTGCCGTACACGGTCGCGTAATAGCTCTTGTCGTCGCTCCCCCACGCCTCCATCGGCGCCCCCACTGGGCTGGGCAGGTCCAGCGCCGGCAGGTAGTGCGACTCGTCGTGATTCACCAGGGCCTCGGAATAGGTCGCGAACGCCTCGTCCAGCCACGGGTCCCTGGCCTGGTTGTCGCCGACCATGCCGTAGAAGTACTGGTGCGCCACCTCGTGTGGGAGGACGACGTGCCAGCCGCCCGGGCCGACCTGGATGGCACCGGGGTACTCGATCCCGCCGGTGGACAGGCTCGGCAATGCGACCACGGTCAGGCTCGGGTACGGGAACGGGCCGAACAATGGTTTGAGCGCCGTCACCGCGCGTCGGGTCTCCACCATCAACCCGTCGACGTCGGCGACCGTGTCCGAGGAGACGCCCACCGTTATCCGGCTGCCAGCGACCGTCGCGGTTCGGGTGGCGAACTTCCCGACCGCCACGCTGACGTCCCGCGCGGTCGGCGCCGCCGCGTGCCACAACGCCCGGCCGGCGGGCAACGGCTGGGGCGGGCCTGTCAATCCGGTCATCAGCACGGTGTCGCCGGCCGGCGCCGTCACGGTCAGATCGGTGTTGGCGGCCTCGCTCGATGCGGCCTCTGACGGGAATCGGACGGCCGGCTGACGCTGCCAGCCGCGCCCGCGCTCCCAGGCCAGTAGGGGGTGACCGCTGGCCCACCAGGCCGTAGTGCCGTTGGAGCCCCAGCGCTCGAAGGCGGGCGGCGGCAGTTCGAGGGTGAATGCGAGGTCGGCAGTGATCACCGCGCCGGCCGGCGCCGTGCGCCCGAGCGGGATCGCCAGCAGGGTGCCCTGCGACCCGGGCCGGGCAACGAACGCCCCGCCGCGGGCGACGGCTGCCCTCGTCACGGTCAGCCGGGTGCCGGCCGGCGCACTGGCGCCGTTGGGCCACAGCCGGAAGACCATCTCGGTGACCGGCAGATCGGGGGTGAAGCGGACCGACTCCGTGCCGCTGACGCTGCGTCGGTCAGCAGCCAGATCGAAGCGCAGCCGGATGACGGGGCGATGCGGATCCGGCGCGGCATACGTGGCAGGGCACGATGCCGCCTGACCAGAGTTGTTCGGCGACGGCCCGCCGCTGGGTTGCAGCGCTTTCCGGGCAGACGGGTGCCCGCGCAGGGTGCAGCCGCCGAGTGCCAGCGCCAGCATGATGACAAGCACGCCGGCGCACCACAGCCGCCGGGTCATGGCCACGAAAGCTAGCCCAGCCGCAGATCTTGCCGACCGCGGAAGCGCTGCAGGAAGCGGTCGTAGTTGCGCTTGGACTCGCGATCACGGTACGCGGGATCGCTGTCGTGGTAACCGCGGTGCCGGCCCTGGCGGACCGGCAGATCGGCCGGTACGACCAGGCGCCCGAGGCCGGCATCGCGCAACGCGTAAGACCACTCCATGTCGGCATTGCGGTAGAACCGCGCCTTGGGGTGCGGCGGCACCGCCAGCAACGCCTGCCGCCGCACGGCGAAGAGATAGCCCAGCAGCGCCTCCACGTCGCCGGCCGGCGCGTCGGTGAAGGAGCGCCAGTCGTCATTGACCCGGACCCCGCGCCAGCCGGCGCCGACAACCGACGGGTCATCCAGTGCACGCAGGAGCGGAGACACCGAGTCGCCGGTGAAGATGGTGGACAGGTCGGCCACCACGTGCACTGCGGCCGCGTCGGCACGGCCCAGCGCGGTAACCGCCTCGGCCCATCCCACCGGCTGGACAACGTGCAGTTCCTCGATTCGGCCCGGATGGGCCAGGGCAAGCTCGTGCAGGGCGTCGCCGGCGCCGTCCTGGTTGCCCAGGTCCAGGGCGAGCAGCACGACGTCGTCGGGCAGGTGGGCAAGCGCAGCCGCCGCGAACTCGCGCAGGTCGTCGGGCCAGCCGGGGACGATCACCGCGACGCTGGCCCGCCGTCCGTCCGGCTCGGCCGAGCGGTTTGGGAGCTCACGAACCGAGCTCGCCACCTCGTACGCCGGCTTGGGAGTCAGGGTGAAGCCGCCCGGCGCATCGGCGACCAGCCAGCCGGAGGCCGCGATCTGCGCGCGCAACTCGTCGGCGGCGGCGAAGTCGCGGCCGGCCCGTGCAGCCGACCGGCGCTGCGCGAGCGCAGCGACCTCAGCAGGCGGGGAGGGCTCTTGGCTCACCCGAGGCGGACCAAGGCCCGGGACTGGGCCAGCACCTTGGCCTCGCCGCAGCGAGCGGTCAGCTCGACGACCACCTGACCGCCGGCGCGCTTTTCGGTGACCACGCCGGAGACGGTCAGCTCGGCGCCCTCGTCGTCGTCGGGTACGACGACCGGCCGGGTGAAGCGCACCCCGTACTCCAGCACCGCTCCTGGGTCGCCGGCCCAGTCCGTGATCACCCGGCCGGCTTCGGCCATGGTGTACATCCCGTGCGCGATCACATCGGGCAGGCCAACCGCAGTGGCGATGCGCTGGTTCCAGTGGATGACGTTGAAGTCGCCGGAGGCACCGCAGTAGCGCACCAGGTCGACCCGGCGGATGCGGAACGTTTGCGCCGGCAGCACGGTCCCCACCTCGACGTCGTCGCGATTGACCTGTGCCGCCATCAGGCCGGCGCCGCATCTGTGCCACGGGAGACCAGCGTGGACCGGGCGGTCACCACATGCTCACCGTCCTCTGTGGACACCTCGCCTCGAGTGGTGATGATGTCGTTGCCCGCCGCCGAGCGGATGCCGTCGACCGTGACCACGACGGTGAGCCGGTCGCCGGCCCGGATCGGCCGGCTGTAGGTGAACCGCTGCTCGCCGTGCACCACCCGGCTGTAGTCCAGACCCAGCTGCGGGTCTAGCACCACCTGAGCCGCGGCGCGCATCGACAACACGATGGGGAAGGTCGGCGGGGCGATCACGTCCGGGTACCCGAGGTCGGCAGCCACCTGACGGTCCCGGTAGGCCGGATGGGAATCGCCGATGGCGTCGGCGAACTCGCGGATCTTCTCCCGGCCAACCTCGTAGGTCTCGGTGGCCGGGTACTCCCGGCCCACGAAGGACGGATCGAGGGCCATGCCTGTGCTCCGGCCCCGGCCTACAGGCCGCGAGCGACGGCGGCGGAGATCTCCAGCCAGGCGTCGCGGGTCTCCTCCGACAGCGACTTGAAACGGATCTCGTCGCCGTTGTCCAGTTGCGGGTCGAACGGCGCGTAGAGCACTTCGCGGGTGCGCACCTTGAAGTGGGTCTCGACCTGCGGGAGATTGAGTCCCTTCATGGACCGGGGCATCACCAGCACCGTCACCGCATTCGCGACAAGGTCGCCGCGGCCGGACTGCTCGAGGTAGTCCAGCATCCGGGAGGCGCTGTAGGCCGACTCCCACCGCACACTGGAGGTCACCACCAGCTGGTCGGTGCTGTCGATAGATGCCGCCCAGTTCGCCGCCCGTACGTTGTTCCCGGTGTCGACACAAATGATCTTGTAGAAGCGGCCGACCACCTCACGGACCGCTTGGAAGGCGGCGGCGGTCATCATCTCGCCGGCCTCGGCTTGCTCATCGGAGGCCAGCACGTCAAACATCGCGTCGCCCTGGGAGCGGACGAAACGGGCCAGGTCGCCGACCCGGCCGGGGACCGGCCCGGAGAACGACGGCAGGTTCGCAACCAGGTCCCGCACGGTGTTGTGGTGGTGGTCCGGCCGGGCCCGCACGCCCAGCGTGCCCTGGGTCTCGTTGTTGTCCCAGGCCAAGACATACCCGCCGCGCAGCTGGCCGAGAGTCAGGCTGGTGAGCAGCGCCGCCGTGGTCTTGCCGCTACCGCCCTTGGGGTTGGTGAAGGTGATCTGCCGCAGCCCGCCGATGCTGCGCCGGATGTCGGCGATGGCGCCCCGGCGCCGGCGCTCATCACGGGTCGGACGGAGCCGGACATGGCCGGCGCTCGCCTTGTGCAGCAGCGCCGGTAGGCCGCGGGTCGGCGGCTCTTCGGTCGCGGTCGCGGTGCGCTGTGCGGCGAAGTCCGATGCGTTGGTCGGCACGCCCTCTGCCGCGTCCCGGCGGATCGGGTCGAGCAGCGAAGTTTCGGTGTCCCGGCCGTCGCCCTCCCACGGGGTGGCCGGCTCCTGGTACAAGTCGTCCCACTTGACCGCCTCGCCGCCGCCGGTGAGCGGAGTGTCCCAGGGAATCTTCGACGAGTAGTAGTCCTCCAGCGGGTCCTCGGCCCCGACCGGTGGCGGCGCTGCCGCGGAGTCGGCGGCGGGCTCAGCCGCAGGCTCGGCCGCAGGCGGTGCGTACGCGGACAGATCCTCATCCACGTAGTCCGGCGCCGCCGAACCGACGGGCGCACCGGGCGGCTCGGGCTCGTCGGGCAGCGGCTCGAGCAGCCAGGACTCCGAGCGCCAGAAGGGCTCTGCCGGCGTGGCCGACGCCGTCGCGGGCTCCTCGACCGGCCCCCAGAGGTCCGGTGCGCTCTCGCCGGGCGGGGGCCAGGAGTCCGATCCTGGTGAGCTGGCCGCCGACGACCACGACGATGTGACATCGGCCGAGTCGGCGACGGGCCACAGGTCGGCGGTGTGCTCGGTGGGCGCCCATGCGCCGGCGGGATCGTCATCGGTCGAGGGCCACACGTTGATCCCGTTGTCCTCGGGGGAGGGCCAGAAATCGTCGGTGCGCTGTCCGTAGCGGTACGGGTCGTCAGACATCAACAACCGCTCAGCGTGTCTCGCGGTGCGCGGTGTGGCTGCGGCAATTGGGGCAGAACTTCTTCAGCTCCATGCGGTCCGGGTCGTTGCGGCGGTTCTTGCGGGTGATGTAGTTGCGGTGCTTGCACTCGTTGCACGCCATCGTGATCTTGGGACGGACATCAGTGGCGGCCACGACTCGTGCCTCTTTCGCACCGGGAACAGAACGGACAGGAGGACCAGAGTAGCCCAGGCCCCGCGGCCCTGCGCCGGCGCGCGGCGCTCGAGTCGCGCTGGTTGGTAGCGGTGGCCGGATTTGAACCGGCGACACAGCGATTATGAGCCGCTTGCTCTGCCTGACTGAGCTACACCGCCGGGCCGGCCAGGGGCCGGTGGTCGAGCCCCCTTACGGAATCGAACCGTAGACCTTCTCCTTACCATGGAGACGCTCTGCCGACTGAGCTAAGGGGGCCAGGGCCCGGTCAGCCTACCCAACCGGCCACTGCGCGCACGAGCCGCTATTCGTGCCGTCCTCACCACGTGTTACAGGCCCGACGCAGGTTGGTAACCTCCGGCCCGATTCGACGACTAGGCTCGCCCGAACATTGCTCGGTGGGGGAGGCGAGGCGAGGCATGTACGGGGGAAGACAGCGCAGCGCCTTCCGAGCCCTCCGGCCGGCGGGGTAGGCGCCATGGCGAGCAAGCCTGGTGGCCTGCAAGAGATCTACGGGATGCTGTTCAATCCCGGTGGCGACGTGCCGGCGATGCGCGAAGCCGCCAACGCCGCCCGGAAGCTGGCCGGGCACGTGCGGGACGTCGCACACGCGACTGAGCCGGTCGCCGTTGATCTGCGGGACACCTGGCTGGCCCCCTCGGGCGCGCAGTTCCAGGCCAGCTGGGGGACGTTCGATCCCGCGATGAGCGGCTACGCGACCCACCTGGAAGGCTCCGCGGTGAGCCTGGACAAGGTCGCGGACTCCATCCACGAAGCCCAGAAGCAGGCCCACAAGTTCGCCGAGATGATCGCGGTGACGCTGGTATCCGGCGCGGTGATGACCTTCTTCACGTTCGGTTTCTCCGACGTCGCCGCGGCCGCGGAGGTCGAGGTGGAGATGGGGGCCGTGGCATTGATGATGGCCCGCGTCGGCGCCCTGATGAGCGGCGAAGCCGTGGCGATGGCGGCCCTGGTCAGTGCGATGGAGACCACCGCGGCGACCTTCGCGATGGGCGCCGGCTTCTCGATCGCCTCCAGCGCCGGCGTGAAGCTCGTCCAAGGCCAGAACATCTTCGACCCCTCCAACTACACCGCCAAGGACGCCAGCAAGATCCTGCTCGACGGGGTGCTCACCGCCGGCATGGGCTCGGTCGCCGGCACACCCGGAGTTGCCAGCTTCCTCGAAACGCACCCGTACGTCGGCTTCGGCGCCTTCGGGGCCGGCGGCAGCGCGACTTTCAGCGCGATCAGCCAGGTGGCCTTCAACGACGCGTCGATCACCGACGGTGACACCTGGTGGAACATCCTCAAGAGCGGCGGCGTCGGGGCCGTGTCCGGGGTGGGCACGGCGGGACTGTTCGTCGGCCTGCCGAAACTGATCAAGGCGGCGCGCGGGATCGACCCGACCGGGCCTGCGCTCGAGCAGCCGGTGGCGCCGGCGGGGTTGACCTCCGACCCGGCGCCGCTCGCCCTGGACGCCGGGGAGCAATTGCAGTTCGACCTCGGTGGAATCGAGCCGCCGGCTCCCTCGGGTCCGCTGCTGACCGCGGACGGCCGGGTGATGTTCCCGCCCGAGCGGTTCCCGACCGATCCGGGAAAGCTCGTGACGGTCGGCGATCTGCTGCGGGGCACGACCGGGGTCGTCTCCGGCGGGATCAACTACATCATCAACTACCCAAAGCCCGGCCCGCCGCTGCCGGGCACGATTCCACCGCCGCCCCTCCAGCCGGCGCCGAGCCTGCCGGCGCCGAGCCTGCCAGCGCCGGCACCGCCGGCGCCTCCCCCGCCCCCGCCGCCCACGGTCCCGCCGGCGTTGCCCCCGCCACCCGCCGTCGCGACGCCGTATCCCGTCCGGCCGGGGGACACGCTGTCGCAGATCGCTCAGGACCGGCTCGGCAACGCCAACCTCTGGCCGCAGATCTGGGCTGCCAACCCGCAGATCCACAACCCCGACCACATCTCACCCGGGGACGTCATCGACATCCCGCCACTGCAGCCGCACGTGCACCCGGTCCCGCCGGCGCAGCCCACGCCCTACCTGGTCCGGCCGAACGACACGCTGTGGGACATCTCCACCCATGTGTACGGCGACCCCTACGCTTTCCGCCAGATCGCCGATGCGAACCACATCGGGCCGCCGTACCGGATCGAGCCCGGCTGGATCCTCACGCTCCCACCGGTGGCCGCACCAGTGCCGGCGCATACGCCCTAGCCGGTCGGGCAGGCTAGCCGGGTTGCGCTGCCACCCGGTCCAGAGCGGACCGGATCTCCCCGGGTCGCTCCAGCCACGGGAAGTGCCCGACATCGTCGACGACGACGATCCTTGCCGCCGGCCAGAAGTAGGCCGACCAGAACAGCCGGAACGACTCGGCCAAGTCCTCTTTCCGGCCCTCGCCGGCCATCGCGCGTCGGTCTAGCTCCTCGGCCCGGGCCACGTCCTGCGCCGGCGTCCGGCGGATCATCTCGGCCTCGAACTCGGCCATCCCGCCGTCCCCGACACAACCGCTCGGGTCCACGGCCAGTGAAGTCCTCGCGGGTCATGGCCGGAGATGCCAGTCAGCTATGTCGACCGGACGTCTGGCCCTCGTGACGGCGGTGTCGGGACGCTGCAGACGTATCGCGAAGGGGGTCTTACGGTCCGGTGACTTCCGGCCCGACAGTGGAATCCGTCGTTGCGTACGTGCTTAGCGTGTGGCATGGATGGGCCGCATCGACCCGACGGGTATCAGCCCGCGATCAGCAGCTACGGCTTCTTGTCGGACTGCTACTCCGCTGCGCTGGTCGACCGGCGGGGCTCGGTCGATTGGTGGTGCGTGCCCAGGTTCGACTCGCCATCGGTGTTCGGCCGGCTACTCGACCCTGCGGCCGGGCACTGGACCCTGCGGCCAGTGGGCGACTTCTCGGCTGAGCGCCGCTACGTTGGCGACTCGCTGGTGCTGGAAACGGTCCACCGAACCGCCACCGGCACGGTCACCGTCCGGGATGCTCTGCTGCTGGAGCCCGGCGCGCGCGGCCATCGGATCGGGCGCGTCAGTCCACATGCGCTGCTACGGCAGGTGGAGGGCGTGCAGGGCAGCGTGCGGATGGCAACTGAGCTGTCTCCGCGGATGGAGTACGGGCGCACCGAGCCACACCTGCGGCTGGTCTCGGGCGGCGCCGAGGCGACGGGTGGCCCCGTGACCCTCAACCTCCGCACCCACATCCCGCTGCAGGTGCAGGGCGGGGCGGTGATCGCCGAGTTCGAGGTTGCCGAGGGCGCGACGGTGGACCTGCAGCTGTCCTACGCGCAAACCTTCGACGGCGGCGGGCAGCGGCCGGGACCCGACCCGTCCGTGGCCGACACGCTGGACGGGTGGACGTCCTGGGCGGCCCAGCACACCGACTACGACGGGGACTATCCAGACCTCGTTGGGCGCAGCTCGTTGGTGTTGCAGGGCCTGACCTACGGACCGTCGGGTGCGGTGGTCGCCG
>JALZAK010000065.1 GCA_030948385.1 Actinomycetota bacterium | reverse complement strand
AGCCCCACCTACGTTCTAGAGCCCCACCTACGTTCCCCAGGTCACGGGCTCGCGACGACCCCGGACGCTCTGTGCTCGCCGATGTCGGCGTCGAGATGCGCGAGGTCGCGCACCGCATAACGGTGATGCTCGGCCTCTTCCTTCAGCACCACCTTGAGGCAGCGGCGCACGACGTACTGCTGGTCGGGATACGGATCGGCCGGCTTGCGACCGCAGACCCGATCCAGCTCGGCCTCGGTGAGCGACTCGACGGCCCGCCGCATCGTAGCCATGCGGGCGCGGCGCGGCACGAGCACCTCGTCGAGCGTCGGGGTGGCTTCGAGGGTGAGACCGAGCTTCGCCGCCGCGTCGGGCGGCATCCCGCCTGCCGGGAAGCCCAACGGGTGGTAGGGCGCGTCCTCCTCGAGCACGGCATTGCCGAGCCAGGCATCGCTGGCGAACAGCAGATGCCGGTGGGTCTCGACGAAGGACCACTCGCCGTTCACCTGCTCATGCAGCTTGGCCTCGGGCAGCAGTCTGGCGCGGTCGATCGTCGCCGCCCACAGCGTCGCGATGGCATCCCAAGCAGCCCGGTAGTCATCGGGGGACGCGGCGTCCCGCGCCAGCACCCGCGTGGGCTGCTGCCGGTCGAGCTCGGCCTCGACGTAGGTGGTCACGTCGACGTCGTTGACGACGAGACGCTCGAAGTCGCCACCGAGGTAGACGTCGCTCCCATAGCAGTCGACGATCTTCAGGCCGCTGACCTCGCAGTCGCGGATCTCGAGGCCGGCAAGCTCGCACAGGTGGATGCGGGCACCGCGGAACTGGTCACTGTGGGCGTACTCAGTCGCCATCGATGTAAACTCCTGTACCTCGTCCGTTCGCGGTCGACTAGAAGGGTAGGCCCATGGACGCGGGCGCGGCCTAGGCTGCGAGCGTGCCCAGGGTCGATGTGGAGGACGACAGCATCCGGCGGTTCGTCGTCCGGCATTATCGGTACGACCCAGTGCGCCACGAGCGTCGCCACGTCGTGGTCGGGGCGTTCGACAACGAAGGAGAGTTCCTTCCGTTGCTGGAGTCGCTCCGTAACGAGATCGAGCGGCGCCGCGCAGGGGGCGCACAGGTGGACCGCAACGAGCACCCCTCCGGACTCGTGTACGAGCCCGGGGACCGTCAGCGAACAGCCACCGGCCACCATAGTGCGCAGGATGATGGCTCAGGGGGTGGACCCGAGGCCCTGGGTCAATCTGACGGACCTGCCCCCTGCCCCTGGTCCAAGCTGCTGACGCGTGCGAGAGGCTCCGGTCGACGACCGGCCCCGGTCGATGCAGACTTCGACCCATGACCAAACCGACCGACGCCGGCGGCTGGGATGCCGGCGCCGCGGTGGAGGCCGTGTATCGGGACGGCAGCGCCGGCATACCAGCCGCTTTGGACCCGGCATGGGTGGACGACCTGCGGGCCGACTTCGAGGTGCTGTTCGCCGAGGCGCGGGCGTACGAGGGCGGCACCGTCAACCGGGGCCGGGAGCGCTTCTACTTCGCCGTGCATCCCGAGCGGCTGCGCGGCTTCGCGGACCTGGTGAGCCACCCCGTCGTCACGAGGCTGTCAGAGCGGATGCTGGGGCCGGACTACGAGTTCGTCGAGGTGGCCTTCGACGTGCCGCTCCCTGGAGCCGTACACCAGCCGTGGCACCGGGACTTCCCGACGCCGGAGGTCACCGCCTCGCAGCGCCGGCTGAACTCGCTGGCGTTCAACGTGACGACCGTGGACGTCGAGCCCGAGATGGGCCCGTTCGAGATCGCGCCGGGCACCCATTGGGACGACGGCTCCGCCTTTGCCCACGGCATGTTCCCGCCGGCCGAGCGGCGCGGGAGCTACGACGCGCTGGGTGAGAAGCGCTTTCCCAGGCGGGGCGACATGTCGGCGCGGACCGGCCTGACGGTGCACCGGGGGACACCTAACACCTCATCGGTTGCCCGGGCCGTACTGATCTTGGGAGTCGTCGCGCCGGAGGTCGAGACCGACGTCCACGACCTCGTGCTCACCCGGCGCTACCACGACTCGCTGCCCGCCGAACTGCGCCGGCACTTGCGGTGCACCGTGGTCGACCGGCTGACGCCGATCGTGCAGCAGCACAGCATCGAGGGCTTGGTCATGGGGGAGTGACCAATTCGTGACATAAGTGCAGCGCCGGACAGTGTGCGGCACACCTAGAGGCGCATGATCCCGGCCGCTAGCCTGCTCAGTGTCGCGGGCATACACCGTGCCTTTCGCCAGACACGATCGCGAGATGCCCGTGCCAGATCAGCTGAAGGAGCGGCCTGTGCCCCTCGCCCCGCTGCGACGGGGTGGCGGAGGTCGCCGGCGCCGGCGCATCAATGCATTGGCCGGCTACCTGCTGACGATTTTCGTCCTGTTGACGCTGAACTTCTTCATCCCCCGGGCCATGCCCGGCGACCCGGTCTCCGCCCTGGCCGCGCAGGGCTCCAGCCACTTCACCCTGGGCGAGCAGGCTCGCACGGCCCTGCGCAAGTACTACGGCCTGGACCGCTCGCTGCCGCACCAGTACGGGCACTACCTCACCCGGCTGGCGCACGGCGACCTGGGCCGATCCACCGTGACCCTCACGCCGGTGTCGCACGAGCTGGGCCGGCGCTTGCCGTGGACACTGCTGCTCATCGGCGGCGCGATGGCGCTGTCCATCGGCATCGGCGTGCTGACCGGGGTGCACTCCGGCTGGCGCCGGGACCGGCCGGCTGACCGGACCCTGCTGACTTCCCTGCTGGCCGTACGGGAATTCCCGCCGTACCTGCTGGCGTCCCTACTGCTGTACGTCCTGGCGGTCAAGGTGCAGTGGCTGCCGCTGTTCGGTGCGCAATCGCCCTCCTCCGACACCTTCAGCCTGTGGGCCAAGGCCGTGGACATCGGCAAGCACCTAGTGCTCCCGCTTCTGGTGCTCACGGTCGGCCTCACCGCGGGCAACTACCTGATCATGCGGGCGGCGATGGTCAGCGAGCTCGGTGCCGACTACCTGCTCCTGGGTCGGGCCAAAGGGCTGCGGGAACGACGCCTGAAGTACCGCTACGCAGCCCGCAACGCGCTGCTTCCGGTCGTCAGCGTGACCGCGCTGCAGCTCGGCTTCGTCGTCACCGGCGACGTACTGATCGAGCGGGTATTCGCCTACCCCGGTGTCGGCGGCCTCATCTTCGAGTCGATCAACTCGCGCGACTACCCGGTCATCCAGGGCGCATTCCTGGTGGTCAGCGTCAGCGTGGTCACGGTGAACGCGCTGGCCGACGCGCTGAACCGCCGGCTCGACCCGCGGACCGTCTCGTGAATGTCCGGATCCGCCGGCTGGCCCGCTCGCGGTTGCTCGTCGCCGGCGTCTGCCTGATGGCGTTCTTCATCCTGGTCGCGATCTTCGCCCCGGTGCTCGCCTCCTACGACCCGCGGGTGATTTCCGGGGACGCGTTCGAGTCACCGTCGGCCCGGCACTGGCTCGGCACCGACGTCCCCGGCCACGACATCTTCGCCCAGTTGGTCTACGGCGCCCGGTCCTCGCTGACCGTGGCCGCGATCGCCGGCACCCTCGCGCTGACCGGTGCGGTGCTCCTCGGGGTGTTGCCGGCGCTGCTGGGCGGGTGGGCTGACCGGATCTTCAACGGCACCGCGATCTTTTTGCTCGCACTGCCCGGCCTGCCACTGCTGGTCCTCGTCGGTTCGCTGGCCGGCAACAACCACCTGGCGATCATTCTGCTGATCGGCTTCATCGGAGTCGCGCCGAACGCTCGCATCCTGCGCAGCCAGGCGCTCAGCCTGCGCCAGCGCGGCTACATCACCGCAGCCCGCGGTTTCGGCGGTGGTCCGCTGTACGTCCTGCGCCGGCACCTCGTTCCGGGCATCGCCCCGCTCATCGTTGTCGGCTTCGTCAACTGGGCGGGCGTCTCGATCGGGCTGCAAGCCGGCCTGGCGTTCCTCGGGCTGGGTGATCCCAGCGCGGTCAACTGGGGAAACATGCTCAACCGCGCGCTGTCCCAGCAGGGCATCTACTTCAGCGACCTATGGACCTGGTGGGTGCTCCCCGCGGGGTTTGCCGTCGCACTCGCCGTACTCGCCTTCACCTTCGTCGGGGTCGGACTCGAGCCCACCTTCAACCCGCGCTGGCTCCGGTCGTCATGACCGCGCTGCTGGAGGTCGCCGATCTGCGGGTGCGCTTCGGTGCCGAGGTCGACGCCCTGCGCGGCGTGAGCTTCAGCCTCGATCACGGCGAGTCGCTGTCCATCGTCGGGGAGAGCGGCTCGGGCAAATCGACCCTGGCGCTGAGCCTGCTGGGACTTCTCCAGCCGCCGGAGGCGTCGGGCAGTGTCCGGCTGGCCGGTCACGAGCTGCTCGGGGCCGACCCGGCGCTGTTGCGCTCGCTGCGCTGGTCGACGGCCGCGCTGTCGCTGCAAGGGGCACCCTTCAATCCGGTCGCGAAGGTCGGCACGCAGGTCGCCGAGTCGCTGCGCGACCGTAGCCGCCTCGGCGCCCGGCAGGCACTCGCCCGGGCCGGCGAGCTGGCCGAAGAGGTCGAGCTGGACCCGGCCCTGCTCGACCGGTATCCGCACGAGCTGTCCGGCGGGGAGCGCCGGCGCGCCAGCATCGCCATGGCGATCGCCCTCGACCCGGAGCTACTCGTCCTGGACGAACCGACCTCAGGCCTCGACCCGGCCACCCGGCGTGCGGTGGTGCAGGGCATCCAGGCCCTGGCCGCGCGCCGGCGCTTCAGCCTCATCGTGATCTCCCACGACCTGCCCGACGCCGCCAGCCTGACCGAACGCACGATGGTGCTCTATGCCGGCGAGCCGATGGAGGTCGGCGCCTCGGATCACGTCATGGCCGAGCCCGCGCACCCGTACAGCTGGGCGCTGGTCAACGCGTTCCCGGTGATGAGTACGACAAAGGACCTGCGGCCGATCCGCGGGCGGGCGCCGGACCCGCGCGACGTGCCGCAGGGGTGCCCGTTCCACCCGCGGTGTACGCAGGCCGAGGACATCTGCCGGGATACTCACCCGCCACTGGTCCCGTCCCGCGGCCGGCTCGTCGCCTGCCACTTCGGTGGGCTGCAGCAGCTGCTGACCGCCACCGGACTGACCAAGACGTTCACCAGCGGGACCCGGTCGACCCACGCGCTGCGGGACGTGTCGTTCAGCGTCCGGGAGGGCGAATCGGTCGGGATCATCGGCCCGTCGGGCAGCGGGAAGTCCACGCTCGCGCGCATCCTGACCGGGCACCTTGCCCCGGATGCCGGCGACGTGCAGCTGCGCAACGTCTCACTGGCGGCGTCCTGGCGCGGCGGGACGAACAAGTTGCTGCGCCGGCAGATCCAGCTCGTCATGCAGGATCCCGCCGATGCCCTCTCGCCGCGGCTGACCGTCCAGGCGCTGGTCCGTGAGCCGCTCGACCTCGGCGACGAGGTGGAGCCGGCGCAGCGGCAGCAAGCGGTCTGCGCGATGCTCGAGAGCGTGGGGCTGCCGGCGTCCGGGTCCTTTTTGGACGCCCGCACCCACGAGCTCTCCGGTGGTCAACTGCAGCGGATCGCGCTGGCCCGCGCCCTGATCCTGCGTCCGAAACTGCTGGTCGCCGACGAGCCGTCGGCGATGCTGGACGCCTCGGAGCAGGCCCGGCTGCTCGTCGTACTTCGGGAGCGCCAGATCGAGATGGGACTCGGCCTGGTGCTCGTCTCGCACAACATGGCGATCATCCGTAAGGTCGTCGACCGGGTCGTCGTGCTTGATCATGGCCGGGTGGTCGAAGAGGGCCCCTCCGAACGCGTCACCGTTGCACCGACCAGCCAGGCCGCTATCAACCTGATGAACGCCGCCCCAACCTTTGTCGCCGAACGCGGCACGCCCCTTCCCGACCAGCTTCCCGAGAAACGGAGCACCTCATGAACGAGTTGCAATTCGCGATGGATCGGCGGCGGTTTCTCGCCGTCGCGCTGGGCAGTGTCGGTGCCGTCGCGCTCGACGCGTGCACGGGCCAGGCGACCAAGCACGCCACCTCCGGTCCGGTGGCCCGACCGGCACTGCACCTGCCGCACGGCGCATTCGGCTTTCCCTCGCCGTTCGCATCAAACGGGGGGCCGGGCTATACGCAGATGAGCCTGCTGTACGACACGCTGCTGTGGAAGGACGGCAGTGGCGACCTGCTCCCGTGGCTGGCCAAGAGCGTCACCCGTTCTGCCGACAACCTGACCTACACCTTCGAACTGCGCAACAACATCAAGTGGAGCGACGGGTCAGCGTTCAGCGCGGACGACGTAGCCTTCACCTTCGACTACTACGCTCACCAGCAGATGCTGCCGCCGCCGGTCATCATCCAGCCGCCGCAGGGCATCGCAAAGGTCACGGCCAAGGGCCCCAACACCGTGGAGATCAACCTGTCCGCGCCGGACGTGACGTTCGCCGAGCAGGTCGCGGCAGCGGTGCCGATCATCCCGCGGCACGTGTGGTCAACGGTCAAGGACCCGGCGGCGGCGCAGAGCCTGAAGATGCTGGTCGGCACCGGCGCCTACCGTCTCGACTCCTACAAGGGTGATGGCAGCCCGTTGCTGTACTCGGCGAACGACAGCTACTTCCTCGGCAAGCCGTTCGCGAAGCGGATTTCTTTCACCGACGTCGACGACGAGTTCAGCGCCGTGCTGTCAGGTGCTCTCGATGCGGGCGGCACTTTCGCCGCCGGGGTGCGCTCCGAGGTGCTCGCGCCATTCAAGCGGGACAAGCGTTTCGGGCTGATCAGCCAACAGGGCGACTCGACGACCTCGCTGTATTGGAATCTGCGCCGAGGCGGCGCGTTGGCCAATGTGGCGTTCCGCCGCGCGTGCGCGATGGCGATCGACCGCAAGGATCTGGTCAAGCGGCTGGCCGGGGGCCACGGCGAGCCCGGCAACCCCGGCTTCCTCTCGCCCGACAACCGGTTCTTCGCCCCGGTTCCGCAGTACGACTTCGACGTGGCCGGCGCAAAGTCGCTGCTCGACTCGGCCGGGTACCGCGAGGGTGCTGGAGGGACCCGGACCGGTCCGCACGGGCCGCTGAAGTTCGACCTGCTGGTGAGCAACCAGTCGGTCCCGCTGGCCGAACTGGTTGTCGCGGCGCTCAAGGCGATCGGGGTCACCCTCACCCCGAAGCCGGTCCAGGGTGGACCGCAACTGTTCGGCCCCAAGTTCTCCGGGCAGTACGAGATGGCGCTGCTCGGCTACCCCGGGCCGACCGCTGGCGGCCCTAACGCCGATCCCGACCTGCTCCGCCAAGTCTTTTCCTCACATGGGCCGCCGTCACTCACCGGGGCCACGGGATACTTCAACCCGGCTTTCGAGGGGCTGGCCCAGAAGCAGCGGATGACCTTCGACGACGGGGAGCGCAAGGGGCTGGTCGAGAAGATGCAGAAGATCATCGCCGACGACCTGCCGATCCTGCCGCTGTACTACCCGGAGACCTTCCTCGCCTACCGCAAGGCCGTGCTCGACCAGTGGTACTTCACGCCGGGGCAGTACCCGACGTCGGACTACAACAAGCAGTTGCTCATCACCGGGCTGAAGACGGGGAGCAAGATTCGGGCGACCAAGAAGTAGCCGATTTGGAGGAGCGCCGTGACCGGACCGCTGTCGCCGCCCTACTACGGGAAGTACCGGGGCACCGTGGTGAGCACCGCGGATCCCATGCAGTTGGGACGGGTGCAGGCTTCGGTATCCGAGGTGCTCGGGGAAGCCCCGAGTGAGTGGGCCATGCCGTGCTTTCCGTTCACCGGGGCCCAGGCAGGGATGTACGTCCTGCCGGGCGAGGGGACCGGGGTCTGGGTCGAGTTCGAGCAGGGCGACCCGGCCCACCCGATCTGGTCGGGCTGCTGGTACGGCTCGGCAGCCGAGGTGCCGGCGCTCGCCCTGGGGGCGTCGGTCGGTTCCTCGCCGGTGGTCATCCAGACGGCCGGGGGCAACGCCCTCGTCATGTCCGCGGCGGGTGGCCCTGCCGGCGCGATCCTGCTGACCACGGCGGCCGGCGCGATGATCAGCATCGGGGCCAACGGCATCATGATTGAAAACGGCCTAGGCGCGTCGATCGCCCTGCTCGGACCTTCAGTGGAGGTCAACGGGGTGCCAGTGTGATGACGGCTTGAGCGAGCCAGCGACCAGAACTGTGATCCTGCGGGCCGGCGATGGGGCGCAACCTCGCGCCTGGCGCCCCTTGCTCGCCATCTCGTTGGGCCTGCTCGTTCTTCTCGTCGTCACGAGCATGGGCTATGGATACCACCGCGACGAGCTGTATTTCCTGAGTGCCGGCCATCACCTGGCCTGGGGGTATCCAGACCAGCCTCCCTTCACCCCGCTCGTTGCCCGGGCCATGTCCGCGCTGGCCCCGGGAGCGTTGCTGGTCCTGCGATTGCCCTCGGCGCTGGCGGCCGCCGGCGTCGCACTCCTGACTGGGCTCACCGCGGCTGAACTGGGTGGCGGCGGCCCAGGCGCTGGCCGCCGGCGCCATCTCGGTCTCGGCGCTCCTGCTGGCGGTCAGCCACCTGCTTAGTACGAGCACCTTCGACTTGCTGGCATGGACAGCGGTCAGCTGGCTGGTCGTCCGGGTATTGCGCGGTACCGCGGATCAACGCTGGTGGCTGCTGGTCGGCCTGGTGGCGGGGGTGGGCCTGCTGAACAAGAGCCTGCTCGTTTTCCTCCTGGCCGGATTGTTCGTCGGGGTGATCATCGCCGGCCCGCGGAAGGCGGTGCTGAGCCGCTGGTTGTGGCTCGGCGCGGGTCTGGCCTTCGTCATCTGGCTACCCAACCTGATCTGGCAGAGCCAGCACGGGTGGCCCCAGTTGCAGCTGTCCCGGCAGATTGCCTCGGGCAGCTCCGGCACCTCGCAGCCGGCTGCTCTGTTCGTGCCCTTCCAGCTGGTCCTCATCAGCCCCGCCCTGGTGCCGGTGTGGGCCGCTGGTCTGGTCCGCCTGATCCGTGATCCCGGCCTGGTCCGGGTGCGGGCCTTCGCGGTGGCTTACGCCCTCCTGACCCTGGTGTTCCTGCTCACGGGAGGGAAGCCGTACTACCTCGGCGGTCTGTACCCGGTGCTGCTGGCTGCCGGCGCGCCCCCTACGGTCCGCTGGCTCGGCCGAGGCCGCCGGCGGCTGCGCCGGAGCGCACTCGTCGCTGCGCTGGCTCTCAGCGCAGTAGTCGATACCGCATTGATGCTGCCGGTGGTGCCGGTTCAAGTGCTGCACGCGACCCCCATCGTCGCGGTGAACTACGACGCCGGCGAGACGGTTGGGTGGCCCCGGTTCGTGGCCACCGTCGCAGGTGTTTACAAGGCCCTCCCGCCGGCCGAGCGCCGGCAGGCGGTGCTGCTGACCGAGAACTATGGAGAGGCCGGGGCACTCGACCATTTCGGGCCGGCGCTCGGTCTGCCGCCGGCCTTCAGCGGCCACAATGGCTATGGCGAGTGGGGTCCGCCACGGTCGAGCGGTGGACCTGTCATCGCAGTTGGGATCGACCGGCGACGCCTGGAGCAGCTGTTCGGCTCGGTGCAGGCGTCGGCTCGGATCGACAACGGTGTCCATCTCGACAATGACGAGCAGGGCACCACGGTGTGGATCTGCCGCGACCAGCGCCGGCCCTGGTCGCAAGCCTGGGCGGGTTTGCGGCATCTCGGCTAGCCGCCGGGCGCCGTAAGTCCCCGCTCGGTGCCGGACCCCCGGGAGGAGAGCATGGGGCTGATTACTCGCCGACTGGAAGGAGAGGACCGGCCGTGCCGCTCACCGAGGCTGCGCTCGTGGTTGTCGACGTACAAGCCGGGCTCTCCGACGCGAGCTGGGGTCGGCGCAACAATGCCGCGTGCGAGGAGAGCGTCGCGGCCCTGCTCCGCACCTGGAACGACGCAGCACTGTCGATCTCCAAGCAGGTGCACTCGGCCTTCTACGGCGAGCCCGACCTGCACCAGTGGCTCCAAGCCCAGGGGCTGCGGTCGGTCGCGGTAAGTGGCATCACGACCGATCACTGCTGTGAGACAACCACCCGGATGGCCGGCGACCTCGGGTACGACACCTACCTCGTGCTGGACGCGACGCACACGTTCGACCGCCGCCACCCCGATGGTTCAGCCGGGTGAGCGCCGCCCAACTGCACGGCGAGTTCTCGACGGCAACTGAGGCACAATCAGAGGATGACTGACCCAACCGATCGCAGCCTCACCACCGGCCGGCGGCGATCGGGAGTGGTCGCCGCGCGGCTGCTGTCGCTGTTGCTGTTCACCACCGGCACCTGGCACTTCGTCCGGCCGCACGGATTCGAGTCGATCGTGCCACGCTTCCTCGGCGACCCGGCCATCTGGGTGCAGGCCAGCGGGGTCGCCGAGCTCGCCTGCGCCGCTGCGCTTGCCGCCCGGCCGACGAGGCGGGCCGGTGGCCTGGCGACCGCGGTGCTGTTCGTGCTGGTGTTCCCGGCGAACGTGCAGATGGCGCTCGACTCCGGCGGGTCCGATACCGACATGCTGCACAGCCCGGTCATCGCCTGGGCCCGGCTGCCGCTGCAGATCCCGCTGATCGCCTGGGCGGTATACATCGCGCGCGCCGCCCGCCGGGAGGCGGCGGCGTCCGGCCACCCGGCGGTCAGTCCGTAGGCGTGAGTATGACTACCGGGATCTCCCGGTCCGTCTTGTCCTGGTAACCCGCGTACCCGCGATGGACGGCGACGATGTCCGGCCACAACGCGGCCTTCTCCGCGGCCGTAGCGGTCTGCGCGGTCATCGTCCTCGTGTTGCCGTGCATGGTGACAGTGACCTCGGGATTCGTCCGCAGGTTGACATACCAGGCCGGGTGCTGCGCTGCCCCGCCCTTCGAGGCGATAAGAACGATGCGGGTCGCGTCGTGGATAGGCGTGGTGAGCATGGTGTGCCGGCGCTTCCCTGACTTGCGACCGGTAGTGGTGAGCTTCACGACGGGCATCCCTGCGAACCTGCCCGCCAGGCGGCCCCTGGTCAGATCGAAGGCGGTGCGGTGAATGGCCGTGAGGATCTTGAGTTTCACGTCTAACGTGCTTCGCATGCAGTGCAGGTTAATGGCAGCTCAGCGGAAGATGTCCTGGACCCGGGGCAGGTCCCCGACAATTGCCTGACCCCGCTGCAGCGCCGGCAGGTGGCCGACTATGTGCCGGCGGGCCTCGGCCGTATCGTCCAGCAGAGCCACCCAGCCGGCGATCGACCACAGGGGCTGACACGCGAGGGCGACCGGGATGCAGGCTCGTTCCGGACCGGACAGTTTGTCGGTCAGACCGCTGTTGTAGGCGTCGACGAGACCCGCCAGCCGGCGCAGCCCCGACCTGGTCGGCGGGCTGTCGAGCAGGTGCGTGGTGAAGTAGAGGGTGAGGGCGAGATCGTCCACTCGGGACCGTTGTCCCATGAAGTCGAAGTCCGCCACGAGGACGAGGTCACCGCGGCGGAATCCGACGTTGTTGTCCCAGAAGTCGCCATGGGTCAACTGGTGGGGCACCTCGCCGAGCGATTGGGAGGCCCCGGTCACTGCCTCGGCCAACCGGTCGGCGGCGTCCGCGATGGCGATCTCCTCCGGGTTGGGCTGCCAGGACCTGATCCGCGCCGTCCCCCTCCGGGTCGCCGCGAGCAACCCCGCCGGGTCGACGTAGTTGGCAAATTCGATGTCCATACCGGACGGTCCGGGCGCAAAACCGCTCAGCGCCTGGTGTAGCCGGCCGAGCGTCGGCAGGGCCGCGGTGATGCGGCCCAAGCTGTCCATCTTTGCGTCGCATTCGACAAACGGTTCGACCTCGACCAGGTGGCCCTCGACCTGGACGTACGGAAGGCCTTCCTGCGTGGCGATCGGCCGCACGCAGGGGATCCCCTGTGTGGCGAGGTGAGTGCGAGTGCGCTGGATCGCGCTCAGCCTGCCGGGGCCGACGTGGCGCCGATAGGCCCGCACAACCACCGTTCCACCGTCGCCGCGGACCAGCAGGTTGAGATTGGCCGAACCACCGAGGTCGATGCTCTCGCCCGTGGAGAGCCCGTACTCGCGACTGACGGTGTCGGCCAGCGAGGGAGTCAGTCGCGGCCGAAGTCCGCGGCGACCATCCCGGGCATCGTCCATGTGGGAACGCGCCGGCCCGCTTCAGTCGAGGTAGGCGATGGCGGTCGGCGCGTCCTCGCGGCGGGTGGCCAGATCCTCGAACTCGGTGATGTCGTCGATCTCGGTGCCCATCGCGATGTTGGTGACGTGCTCGAGCATCACTTCGACCATCACCGGCACCCGGAACTCGGCGACGAGCTTGCCGGCCTCTTCGAACGCCGCGGCGAGGTTACCCGGTTCGCGGACCCGGATTGCCTTGCAGCCCAGGCCCTCCGCGACCTTGACGTGGTCGACGCCGTAACCCTCGAGCTCGGGGGTGTTGACGTTGTCGAAGGCCAGCTGAACGCAGTAGTCCATGTCGAAGAGCCGCTGGGCCTGCCGGATCAGGCCGAGATAGGAGTTGTTCACCACGACGTGGATGTAGGGCAGGTTGAACTGCGCGCCGACGGCCAACTCCTCGACCAGGAACTGGAAGTCGTAGTCGCCGGAGAGCGCCACCACGGTCGCGTCCGGGTCGGCTGCGCACACCCCGAGGGCGGCCGGGCCGGTCCAGCCGAGCGGTCCTGCCTGGCCGCAGTTGATCCAGTGCCGGGGGTGGAAGACGTGCAGGAACTGCCCCCCGGCAATCTGCGACAGCCCGATCGAGCTGACGTAGCGGACGTCGCGGGGAAACGCGCGGTTCATCTCCTCGTACACGCGTTGTGGCTTGACCGGAACGTCGTCGAAGTGGGTGCGGCGCTGCATGGTGCGCTTGCGTTCGGCGCAGGCGCGCACCCAGGCTGTGCGGTCGGGCAACGTGCCGGCGGCCTTGCGCTCGCCGGCGACCTCGAGAAGTCGTCGCAACGCAGCGCCGGCGTCGGAGACGATGCTGTAGTCCGGAGCGAAGATCCGGCCAATCTGGGTCGGCTCGATGTCGACGTGGACGAACTTTCGGCCCTCGCGGTAGGTGTCCAGCGCGCCGGTGTGCCGGTTGGCCCAACGATTGCCGATGCCCAGGACGAAGTCGGCTGCGAGGAGCGTGGCGTTGCCGTACCGGTGCGCCGTCTGAAGACCGGCCATGCCCGCCATCAGCGGGTGGTCGTCCGGGATCGCGCCCCATCCCATCAGCGTGGGGATGACGGGTACGTCGAGCAGTTCGGCGATCTTGACCAGATCGTCGGCAGCGTCTGCGTTGATGATGCCGCCGCCGGCGACGATCACCGGGCGCTCGGCGGCGGCCAGCATGTCCAGCACCTTCTCCGCCTGGGCGCGGGTCGCCGCCGGCCGGTCGACCGGTAGCGGCTCGTATGTGTCGACGTCGAAGTCGATCTCGGCCTGCTGCACGTCCAGCGGCAGGTCGATCAGGACCGGGCCGGGCCGGCCCGAGCGCATCAGGTGGAACGCGTGCTGGAAGGTGCCGGGCACCTGCGCCGGCTCGAGCACCGTGACCGCCATCTTGGTGACCGGCCCGGCGATCGCCGCGATGTCGACGGCCTGGAAGTCCTCCTTGTGCAGCTTGTCGACCGGCGCCTGGCCGGTGATGCACAGGATCGGCACCGAATCCGCCCAGGCGGTGTAGAGGCCGGTGATCATGTCCGTGCCGGCCGGCCCACTGGTGCCTACGCAGACGCCGATATTGCCGGCGGCCGCCCGGGTGTAGCCGTCCGCCATGTGTGAGGCGGCTTCGACATGGCGGGCCAGGATGTGCCTGATCCGGCCGTCGTCACGCATGGCCGAATAGAACGGGTTGATGGCTGCACCGGGGACGCCGAAAGCGTGCGTGATCCCCTCGCGGATGAGGATGGCCAGCGCCGCGTCGATCGCTCGCATCCGCGCCATCGTCAGCTCTCCTTGTCCGCGGGGGACCGGCCGGAGAGCTGCTCGACCAGCAGCAGCAGCGCCGTGTGGTCGAGCGCGCCGTGCCCCTGGGCCCGAACGGTGGCGACGAGCTGTGCGACGTGCTGACCGAGCGGGATCGCGACGCCGGCGTCACGGGCGGCGGACGTGACGATGCCCATGTCCTTGTGGTGCAGGTCGATCCGGAACCCCGGGTCGAACTTGCGCTCGAGCATGCCGGCGGCCTTGCGCTCGAGGATCGCGTTGCCGGCGAGGCCCCCCGCAAGCACCTTGACGGCCGCTTCGGTGTCTACGTCCAGCGCCTCGAGGAAGACGATCGCCTCGGCGACCAGCTCGATGGTGCCGGCGACGATGAGCTGGTTGGCGGCCTTCACCGTCTGCCCGCTGCCCGCCGGTCCCACATGGACAACCGTCTTGCCGAGCTTTTCGAGCAACGGTCGGGCTTCGGCCACATGGTCCGGCTCGCCGCCGACCATGATCGACAGGCTGGCGTCGACGGCGCCGGCTTGGCCGCCGCTCACCGGGGCGTCGATGACGCGCATCCCGCGCTCGTGCCCGGCCTCGGCCATCGCCTTGGCCACGTCCGGCCGGATCGAGGAGCAGTCGATGTGCAGGGTGCCCGGCTTGGCGTTGGCGTAGATGCCGTCGTCTCCCAGCGCGACGGCCTCCACGTCGGGGCTGTCCGGCAGCATGGTGATCACCACGTCGGCCTCGGCGACCGCTTCGGCCGTGCTGCCGGCGCCGCGGCCGCCGGCCTTGACCAGGCGGTCCACTGCCTCGCGCGACCGGTTGAAGCCGACGACGTCATGGCCGGCGTCGACCAGGTGCTCGGCCATCGGGGCACCCATGATGCCCAGGCCGATAAAGGCGACGGCGGTCATCGGTCGTCCTCCTCAGGGTGCAGCCAGCCGAAGCTTGCGGCCGTGCTCGTGCTCGGCTTGTACTCAAGACCTACCCAGCCGGTGTACCCCGCTGCCACCAGGGAGCGCAAGTTCGCAGCCAGGTCAAGCTCACCAGTGCCCGGTTCGTGCCGGCCAGGTGCGTCCGCGATCTGGACGTGGCCGATCCGCCTTGCGTGCCGCGCGATCGCGCCGGCAACGTCGTCACCGTTGACGGCCAAGTGATAGAGGTCAGCCAGCAGGCGCAGGTTGTCCACGCCGGCAGCGGCCGACACCCGGTCGATGACGGCGACCGCATCGTCAGCGGTCAGCAGCGGATAGCGGGGCGAGCCACTGACCGGCTCCACCAGAATCACGGCACCGATCTGCGCTGCTGCGCGCGCGGCCAGCGCAAGGTTTTCGACCGCCAGATCGTCCTGCTCCGTGGAGGTCGCATCGTCGACGCGGTTGCCGTACAGCGCGTTGAAGGCCGGCGTGCCCAGGCGCTTGCCGAGGCCGACAGCGATGTCGATGTTGTCCCGGAACTCCGCGCTGCGGGCCGGCCAGGACAGCAGGCCGCGGTCGCCGCCCGGGAGGTCGCCGGCTGCGAAGTTCAGCCCGACCAAATCCACGCCGGCGTCCTGGATCGCCACGACGAAGCGGTCTACCTCTGCGTCGGCCGGTACTGCGGCATCGAAGGGCCACCAGAACTCCACCGCGTCGAACCCGGCCGCCTTGGCGGCCGCCGGCCGCTCGAGCAGTTCCACTTCGGTGAACAGGATCGAGCAGTTGACGTCATAGCGGAGCCCGGAGGAGCCGCCGGCGAGCCCAGTTGCCATGTCCTCAACTCCGCATCGGACCTGTTGGTCGCAGCCTATTCGTACCAGCCGTGGCGCGACTCAGCGCGACGGGCGGCTCACCACCACCTTTGATCGGTCGGCCTTGGCATCCTCGACTACGCGCCGGAGTTCTCCGTCGATGGCGCGTGCGCCGTCACGATCCGCTGCCCGGTTTCCACCGAACGAATCGTGGCCAGGGCCAACTCCAGGGCACGCCGGCCGGCCCGCGCCGGCACCGGCGGCTCACGGCCGGCGCGGAAGGCCGCGAGCAGGGCGTCGACGTGTTGGTCGAAGGTGTGATGGAACTCTCGGTCGAGATCGTTGAAATACCCCGCTTGCCACACTGTGCTGGTCTCGCTGCCTACCCGACTCTGCGTGTAACGGAGCACGGTGTCGTCGACGAGGATCCGGCCGGCGGCACCGTTGAGCTCCATGGCATGCGCCCGGGGGTAGGCATAGGAGGAGTCGTACGAGCCGACCATGGTGCCGACCGCTCCACTGGTGAAGCGCAGGGCGATCGCGATGGCCGAGCGACCCTGACCCACGTCGTCCGTGGTCTGCCCCATCACCGACCCGATCGGTCCGCAGAGATATTCCAGCATGTCGAAGCCGTGGCACTGGGTCTCGATGAGGTTGCGGTAGGGGTGTGAACCCGGCCCGCGTTCTCCGCCGAACCGCCACGTCGCGAAGGTCAGGGGGCCGAGTTCGCCGTGGCTCAGGGCGGAGGCGGCAAGCTGCACGGGCTTGGCGTAGCGGTGGTTGAAGTTGATGGCGAAAAACAGCCCGCGCGCCTCCGCGTCACCGAGCAGCGCGTCGGCCTCCGCCAGGTCGAAGACCAGCGGCTTCTCCACCAGCAGCGCGACGCCGGCTCGGACCAGCTGCAGGGTCGTCGCGAAATGCTCCTCGTTCGGCAGGCACACGCTGACCAGGTCCGGGTGTTCGCGGTCCAACATCTCGTCGATGTCGGTGTACGCCCGCGTGCCCAGCTCGGCGGCGCGGGCCTCGGCGCGGCCGCGGGTGCGTCCGACCACCGCAACCACGTCGACGTCGGGCCGGGCGGAAAACACCCGAGCATGCTGCTGGCCCCACAGCCCGGCACCGACGATGGCGACGCGGGTACTCCCGCTCACGTGGGCTCCTGCTCGACGACCACTTTGCCGGTGTCGCCGGCGAGAAAGGTGGCGAATGCCTCGTCGATCCGCTCGACGGGAAAACGGTGGGTGAGGATCTGGGTCAGGTACGGGCGGTGTGCACGTAACCGCCGCAGGTTCGCCGCCAGCTCGGAGTACCGGAAGTATTCGCTGCCGAGAATGGAGCGCTCGGGAGCAATGAGCTGGCTGGAGACGTCGATCTGCAGGCCCTCGCCGTGTCCGACGCATACCAGCACGCCGCGGCGGGAAGTCAGCGCGTCCAGCAACCCCTGCCGGGCCACCTGCCGGCCGGTCGAGTCGAAGGCCGCGTCGACCCCGTCGAGGCCCTCGCGTCGGGCCGCGGCGGCGAGGGTGTCTTCGGGAGCATGGACAGCGATCGCACCGAGCCTCTCGGCCAACGCGAGCCGGTATTCGTTCACGTCGGCCACCAGCACCGGGATCGACTCGCCGAGGATGAGTCGGCACATCGCGGCGAGACCCAGCCCGATCGGGCCGGCGCCGGCGATGCCGATGGACTCGATGTCCGAACGCGCATGCTGCGCCCGACCGATGGCATGGGAGGAGGTGCCCATGACGTCGAGTAGCAGCGTGGCCTCGACGAAGGGGAGATCCGGGACCGGGAAAAAGTTCGTCTCGTGCACCAGCTCGTACGGTCCGTAGCCACCGTCCGCAGTGAATCCCATGTCGGCGCGCTTGGCCAGGCACTGGTTGGTATGACCCAGTTGGCAGGACCGGCACCGGCTGCAGTAGTCCATCAAAAACACGACTCCTGCGGTGCCGACGGGGGTGCTGGTGTCGATGCCGACTGCGATCACTTCGCCAGCTGTTTCATGACCTGGAATGACCGCGGACCCGCTGTGATAGGGCTCCCGGTCAGTGCCGCAGATGGCGTTGGCCCGCACTCGCACGAGGAGTTGCCCGGCCCCGGGTTGGGGCACCGGCCTCTTCTCGAACTCGATCCGGCCACCACCCCGAAAGCGCGGAGCCTGCCCGGCAGGTGACACTAGGCGCGCCCTCCGCGTAAGTACCTCGAGACAGCAGGGAGCACGTCGGCGGGATCACCGGACAGACCGCACTCCATCGCGTACCAGCCGTCGTAGCCGGCTTCATCTAGAGCGGCGATGCTGGCTGCGAAGTCGATGTGCCCGGTGCCGGGCTCCAGTCGGCTGCTGTCACCGAGTTGCATGTGGCCGAGATAGGGGGCCGCCCGGAGCAGGGACTCGATCGGATCGGTTTCCTCGATGTTCATGTGGAAGAAGTCGCCGATCACCCGCACGGAGGGCAGGCCCACCTCGCGACAAAGCGCAACCCCCTGCTCCAACGTGTTGACCATGTGATCCTCATACCGGTTGAGCGGCTCCAGCAGCACGGTGACGCCGTTCGCGCCGGCATGCTCGCCGAGCTCCCGGAGCCCGGCGAGGAGTACCTCGCGGTCCTGGTCGGCGCTGCGGGGTGGGTTGAACGGTGGCAGTGCGCGGGAGAACATGCCGTAGGCCGCCGGTGTGATCGCCCCGAGACCCTGCGCCTCGGCGATCACCGAAAGCAGGATCTTCATGTTGTCCACGGCGTCGCGCCGGCGCTCCGCGTCGAAGTCGCCGATGAAGTGATCCATCATGACGCAGACCGTTGGCAGGACGGCGCCGGCATCGACCGCCGCTCGGATCTCGGGCAGTCGGTGGGCGAACTTCCCCTCGCCCTCGCCGCGCAACTCGATGCCATCGAATCCCACCGACTGGGCGAACCGCCACTTCTCGATCAGCGTCTCGCCGTGCAGCATCTGCTCCTGGGCGGCCAACTTGAGGGTCATGGTCTAGAGCTCCCGAAAATCCAGCAGGACCTGCACGGCTTGCTCTGGATGGCTGTCGAGCATGGCGAAGGCCTCCGCCGCGCTAGTGGCCGGCATGATGTGACTCACCAACGCGGGCAGGTCGATGCGGCCCCGGCCGGCGAGGTCCATGACGGTCCGCTGCAGTCGGTGCACGTCCCAGCGGTGCGACAGGGCCGGCGAGACACCGGAGATCTGCGAGCCGACGACGTTGATGCGGTTGTGGTGGAACTCCTCGCCGAGGGCGAGTGCCGCGCCCGGTCCTTGGAAGAATCCCGACGCCACGACCCTGCTGCCCCAGGCGGTCGCGCGGATCGCCTCGTGCAGGGCACCGTAGTGACCACTTATTTCTATCGACACGTCCGCGCCGCGACCCCCGGTGAGGTCCTTGATGCACTGCGCCGGCGTAGGTACCTCGGTCGCATTGAACACGTGCGATGCACCGACGGTCTGCGCGAGCTTCAGTCGGCTCTCCAGCGCATCCACGGCGACGACCGTGCCGCCGTTGAGTCGGGCCAGCTGGCCGACGATCAGACCCGGTGTGCCCTGACCAAAGATGGCGACGGTTTCCCCGAGGTGGATGTCGGCATCGAGTACGGCGTTGAGGCCGATGGCGCCGATGTGGGCGAAGGCGCCGATGACCGGATCAACATCGGCGGGCAGGATCCGGCCGCTGGCGTACTCGGCCGAGAGCACAGCGGTGCTGCGATGCCCCCACGTGCCCCAGACGATGTCGCCGGCCGCGACGGATTCGACGTCGGCGCCGATCTCGAAGACCTCGCCGACCTCCTCATACCCCCAGCCTTCGATGGGGTACTCGAGGCTTACCGTGTCGGGAGTGAACAGGCGGCTGCCTTCCTCCCATCGTTTGGTGAGGTAGGGGTTGGAGCCTCGATAGGCGGTCAGCTCGGTGCCGGCGGAGATCCCTGAGTACAGAGTGCGGACCCGGACATCGCCGGCGCGCAGCGGCGCGTCGACGTAAGCATGCAGGTCCACCTGACGTGGACCGGTGAAGCGCACGACCCGGGACATCGGCGCGGTGTTCATCAGCGGGCGGTGGCCGGAGCGGGCTGGGGCTGCCAGCTGGGGCCCTTGCCGGCGTTCACCGTCGGCCATCCGTCCTTCCACGTGATGCGGTCCAGCATGAGATCGCGATCGTCACTGGGCGAGGACCGGAGCCGGGCGTGGTAGATGATCCAGTCGTGGCCGGCGGCGTCCTGGGCCGTGGCGTTGTGCCCGACTGCCCAGAAGTGGCTGTTGCCGTGCAGGATCGGGTTGGCCGGCCCGGGCGTGAAGGGGCCGGTCGGCGCGGACGAACGCGCCACGTACACGGAGTAGTTTGCCTGCGGCGAGCAGCAGTCCCCGACCGAGTACATCAGGTAGTAGAAACCGTCGTGTGGCAGCACCCACGCGCCCTCGACCAGGCCGCCGGTTTCCCCGTGTTCCGGGACCGGGCTGACCAGGTCCGCGGCTTTGCCCGTGACCTTCAGACCGTCCGATGAGAGCTGGGCCACCCGGATCGGCTGGTGGTCTGAGCCCCAGTAGAGGTATAGCCGGCCGCGGTCGGCCAGAACGAAGGGGTCGATCGCTGTGTAGTCGGGCTGTCCGGTCGATTTGGTGAGGATCGGATGACCGACATCCCGGAACGGGCCACGCGGGGAGGTTGAGACGCCCACTCCGATTGCCATGTCCCCTCCGTCGAGGCGGCGCCCGGCGTAGTAGAGCAGGTAATGCCCCTGCCAGTAGAGGATGTGCGGAGCCCACATGTCGCCGGCCGGGCCGCCGTTGACCCAGTCGGGTGCGGTGGGGAACGCGTCGGCGACCTGGCGCCAGTGCACGAGGTCTGTCGATGCCAGGATCGGGATCTCCAGCAGGTCGAGGTAAATGCTCTGCGTGGTGTAGGCGTAGTAGGTCCCGTCGGCGGCGCGCAGCACCGACGGGTCGGGCGCATCGTGAGCGAACACCGGGTTGCGATAGCTGGGCGCAGCGGCTCGGCGGGCGGCCGGGTGCCCGGCGGCGGGGGACTTTGCGGTACAGCCCGCCAGGACCGCTGGTAGTAGCAGCAGCACGATCAGAACGAGCGTCCGCCTCACTTCAGCCCTTGAGTCCGGTCATGGTGATCCCCTGCACGAAGTACTTCTGGGCCGCGAGGTAGACGATCAGTACGGGGATCAGCGCGATGACATCGCCGGCCATCAGCAGCGTCCAGTCGGTTCCGTGCTGGGAGTTCAGCAGTTGCAGGCCCACCGGCAGGGTGAACTTGTTGGTGCTGTCGATCATGATCAGCGGCCAGAGGAACGAGTTCCATACGCCCATGAAGCCCAACACGGCGACGACGGCGAGGGCTGGCTTGGAAAGCGGGAGGATGATCTTGCGGAAGACGGTGAAGTAGCCGGCGCCGTCGATCCGGGCGGCCTCCTCGAGCTCGCGCGGAAGCGACAGGAAGAACTGCCGGAGCAGGAAGATGCCGAAGACATCGCCCACACTCGGGATGATTAGAGCGAGGTGAGTGTCGATCCAGCCGAACTGCCGCATGAGAACGAAGCCGGGGATCAACGTGACTTCCCACGGGATCATCAGTGCTGTCAGGAAGCCGTAGAAGACGTAGTCACGACCCGGCCAGCGCAGGCGGGCGAACGAGTAGGCCGCCGTGGAGCTCAGGAACAGCTTGCCGATGACCGTGAGGATCACGATGTAGGCCGAGTTGAAGATCCACCGGTCCATCGGGAACGCGTGCCAGAGCCCGGTGTAGTTGGACCATTTCAACGTGCTGGGCAGCCACTTCGGAGGAAAGACGAACACCTCGTCGATGTTCTTCAGCGAGGTGGACAGCGTCCACAGGAACGGCCCCAGGGCGAACAGCGCCAAGGCGGTGAGCGCGGTGTAGCCCACCGCTTTCCTTCCCACCGACCGGCTCGGCGGGCGGGCCACGCGCTGGTCAACCGAACTCATAGTTGATCCTCTTGGACAGGAACCGGAACTGCAGGAACGTGATGATCGCGATCACCAGGAAGAGCACCCACGCGTATGCGGCGGCGTAGCCGTAGTGGAAGTACCGGAACGCCTGGCTGTAGAGGTAGAAGGAGTTTGTGTAGGTGGAGTAGCCCGGGCCGCCCTGAGTCATGAGATACACACTGTCGAAGCCGCCCTGCAGGCTGCCGATCGTCGAGGTGACCAGGATGAAGAATGTCATCGGCGTGAGCAGCGGCCAGGTTATATGCCGAAAGCGCATCCAGGCGCCGGCGCCGTCGATCTTGGCGGCCTCGTACAGCTGCTTTGGGATCGACTGCAGGCCGACCAGGAAGAACGTCATGTTCCAGCCGAGGCTCTGCCATACCGACATCGCGGCGATCGAGGGGAGGGCGGTCGAGGAGTTGCCCAGCCAGTCGTGATGCTTCACGCCGAACAGGCCGAGGAACCAGTTGATGACGCCGAAATCGGGATTGTAGAGCCAGCGGAAGATAATCGCGGTGGCGACGACGGGCACGACCACGGGCAGGAAGTAGGCCGCCCGGAAGATGGAGATGCCGCGCAGCTTCGTGTTGACGATCATCGCCAGGAGCAGCCCGAGGATCATTCCCGGTGCGATGGTGAGCAGAGTGAGCAGCAAGGTGTTCTTGAAGGCGGTACGGAAGATCGGGTCATGCAGGAGCAGGGTCGTGTAGTTGTACAGACCTCGCTGCCGATGCGGTGTGAGCAGGTCCCAGGTCCAGGTGGAGATCACCAGCGAGGACACCATCAGGTAGACGGTGAAGATCACGAAGTGCACCAAGCTCGGCGCGACGAACAGATAGCCGGCGACGCGCTCCCTGGTCAGCCAGCGCTTGGATGTCCTCGCCGGGCCGGTCAGCGCGGTTATCGCGGGGTCGGTGACGACGGCGGCCATCAACCGCCGCCGGGAACGCCGCCGGCCTTGAGCAGCGGGCCGATCTTCTGGCAGACCTTGGGCAGCACCTGAGACGGCGACTGCTTCAGCGACCAGAGGGAATCCAGCTGGGCGTCGACGCCGTCCTGCACCTGGTTGAAGTTCGGCAGGTACGGCGCTCGGTGTGCGGTGGCCAGCGAGGTGAGGAAGGGCTCGACGGCGTCGTGGGTCTTCACGAACGCAGAGTCCTTGAACTCAGCGCTGTTGGCGATGGACTGCCGCGACGGGATTCCCTGCGCCGCTGCCAGCCCCAGCTTGATGCCCTCGGGGCTCACCATGTACTTGAGGAACTCCCAGGCTGCTTCGGGATTCTTGCTGGTGCGTGCGATCGCGAACATCGACAGGTGGAAGAAGTTGGCCCGGCCGGCGCTGCCCTTGGGAATGGGTGCGATCTTCCACTGGAACCGCTTCACGTCACGCAGGTCGTAGGCGGCCCACCGGCCGGCGCCGATGTACATGCCGACACGTCCAGTGAGGAAGAGTTGCTCCGCGCCCTGGCCGGAGAACTGCGACGGGGTGGGCGACACCCCGGACTTGTAGAGATTCACGATCGAGTCGAAGGCCGCGATCGACTGCTTGCTGTCATAGCCGCACTTGGTGCCCTTGTTCGGGAAGGGGTCGCCCCCGTCGGACCAGATCTGGTCGAAGTAGGGGGCGAACCAGTTCTCGAACAGGCCGCCGTAAATCTTGGTGGTCCCGCTGCCTGACGTGAGCTTCTTGGCGGCCGCGACGAAGTCGTCCCACGTCCAGTCGGCGGTCGGGGGGGCAACTCCGGCCTTGTTGAACAGGGTGGTGTTGTAATACATGACCTGGGTGTCCCAGTTGTCGGTCAGGCCGATCAGCTTCTTGTTGTACGTGAGACCGTCAATGACCTGCGGGTAGAAGTCGGACATCTGGTAGTTGTCACGCTTGACGTACGGGGTCAGGTCTAGCGCGAAGTTCTTCGCGACGATGTTGGGAATCTGCACGTCGCCCGACCCGAAGATGTCCGGCGGCCGACCGCCCGCGATCATCGTCTGGACCTTCTGGTCGTAGTTGGTCGCCGGTACGACGAGGATTTTCACGTCGACGCCCGGATGGGTCTTCATGAAGGCCGCGGCCAGTTGGCGTCGCAACGCGATGTCGCCGGGGTTGTCGCCTGGTTCGGTCATTACGACGGTTCCGGAGATCTTCTTCGGCTTCGGGGGTGCCTTCGTGGCAGTCGTGTGGCTGCTGCTGCACCCGACCAGGGCGGTGGCCACCGCGGCCGTGATGGCGACGCCGCGCAACCGCCGGCCGGACCGCGTTCCGAGTCCTGTTCTCATGCGCTCTCCTCGATGTGTCGTGCCGGTCGGTTGCGTTCAGGCCACGATCAGTGGGCTGAGTGTTCGTTGGGCGATCTGCAGACCCTGCTTGACGCGCTCTTCTGTTCCCCCCCACACCGGGTCCTCATGCTCGATGGACACCGCGCCGTCGTAGTGGCCCTGGTAGAGCGTGTCGATGACACGGCGCCAGTCAACGGAGCCGAGGCCCGGTACGCGGTAGCGCCACCAGCCGACGTCCCATCCGTCCTTGCGTTCGACCGTCCGGCCGAAGTACCCGTACCGGTTGCGTGCCGTGACGTCGAGCTCAGCGTCCTTGGCCTGCACATGCAGCACGCGGTCCAGGTACGGCCGGAGCGCGGCGACCGGATCGATGCCCAGCGGAAGCAGGTGCGATGGATCGAAGTTGAGGTACAGCCCGAGGTCGAACATCCATTCCCACAACTCCGGGCTGTAGGCGAGGTTGCCGGGATACCCGTCGGGGTGCCAGCCCTCCATGGGGCAGTTCTCGATGACCAGCCGGATGTCTCGGCCGGCGGCATACTCGACCAGCGGCGGCATCACCCGCTCCGCCTCGCGGAGGTTCTCGTGGACCGAACGGGTGGGGTCGCGACCCACGAACGTTCCGACGTGCGGTACGCCGAGCAGTTGCGCCGCGTCGATGCACCGCCGCAGGTGCTCGTGGGTCGCCGCACGCGTGTCGGCATCAGGATGGAGGTTGTTCTCGTAGTAGCCGACCGCGCTGAGCCGGAGCCCATGCTTGTCGAACAACACCCGTACCGACTCGGCGGCCCGCTCGTCGAACCCTGCTACGTCCAGGTGGCTGGCCTGGAAGTCGCGGCCGCCGGTGCGTGGCCACGCGGCCACCTCCAGCGCGGCGTAGCCGTTGTCGCCGGCCCACGCGGCGATGGCGTCGAGGTCAAGACGCGGCAGGCAGGCCGTGAAAAAGCCCAGTCTCATCTCACACCTCGATCCAGGAGCCCTTGCGGGCGGAGTCCAGTACCGCGTCGGTGATTCGGGCAGTACGCAGGCCGTCGGAGAAGGTAGGAAGCTCATCCACCGCCGCGCCGCGAGCGACGCTCGTGTAGACGTCTCGCACGAAACCGTCGAAGCAGTCCTGATAGCCCTGGGCGTGACCGCCGGGCATCGTGGTGTAGCCGCTGGCCGGTGACGACAGCACCGCCTGGTCGCGCATGAGGATCGCATTCGCCGGCCGGGACCCCACCCAGAGGTATTCGGAGTTCTCCTGGTCGAAGACGACACTGCTCTCGGCGCCGTCCACCTCGATCCAGAGCCGGTTCTTGCGACCGGGCGAGACCTGACTCACCGTCAAGGTCCCCGCCGCGCCCCGATCGGTTCGGAACAGCACGCAGGCGACATCCTCGGTGTCGACATGGCGGCGCGGCGCCGACCGGCCGGAGGTTTGGAAGGTGGCGCCGGCCGGTTGCGGTCGTTCCGGGACGGTGGTCTGGAGCGTGGACACCAACTCGACGATGCGATGGCCGGTGATCCATTCGGCCAAGTCGCACCAGTGCGACCCGATGTCGGCAAAGGCCCGGGAGGCGCCGCCCCGCTCGGCACTCACTCGCCAGTTGGTCTCATCGACGCCAACCAGCCAGTCCTGCAGATAGGACCCGTGGATCACGCGGACCGGCCCCGCTTCTCCGGAGCGGACTCGTTGGCGCGCCTCACGAACCATGGGGTGGAACCGGTAGACGAACGGCACCGCGGCGACGAGGCCGGAACGATCTGCGCAGTCGAGGAGCGCCGCCGCCTCTGCTCCCGACATGCCCAACGGCTTCTCGCAGACGACGTGCTTGCCGGCGAGCAGCGCCCGCTCGCTGAGGCGAAGATGCACATCGTTGGGCGTACACACATGGACGACCGTGACTCGCGGGTCGTCGATGAGTTCCTCTGCGGTGGCAAATGGTTGTCCGGCTCCGAGTTCGCGGGCCGCTATGGCGGCTCGCTCTGGCGTCGATGCGGCCACCCCCACCAGTTCGGCGCCCAGGCTGCGGGCGGCGGCGGCATGCACCCGGCCGATGAAGCCGGTTCCCACGATGCCGATCCGCAGATCTGGAAACATGCGACTCCTGATGGCGTAGTGCCGCGACCATAAGTCGTCGCACTTGACGCGGCAAGATGACAGGCTAAGTTCGTCAAACGTACAAAGTGGGGAGCGGATGTCTGGTCATGGGGACAGGCCCCGGACTGCCGGTAGCGCCTCGCTCGGCCTCGTGCTGCGGCTGATCGCCTCCGGGGAGGCGACCACGCGCAGCGATCTCGCCCGCCTGACCGGCCTGGCTCGGTCGACGGTGTCTCAACGGGTCGACGCGCTCCGCGCCGGCCGGCTGCTGGTTGAGGGTCGACCGGCGGCATCGACCGGTGGGCGGCCGGCGATCGGTCTCTCGCTGGATCCTCGCGCCGGCGTCGTGTTGGCCGCCGACCTCGGTGCCACCCACTGTCGGCTGGCGGTGGCAGACCTGTCTCGCAACGTGCTGGCCGAGCAGGCCATGGATCTCGACATCGCACGCGGCCCGGACGCAGTGCTGGCGTGGTTGCGGGGCCAGTTCGACGGGTTGCTCGCTGCGGCCAACCGCCGCGCCGCCGACGTGCGCGCGGTGGGGATCGGCGTGCCCGGGCCGGTCGAATTCTCCAGCGGGACCGTAGTCAGGCCACCGATCATGCCCGGGTGGGACGCGACCTGCGTACCCCAGCACTTCGCCGGCCACTACGACGCGCCGGTCCTCGTCGACAACGATGTGAACGTCATGGCGCTCGGTGAGGCGTCGGCGCGGGACACCGCGCAGGAATTGCTGCTGTTCATCAAGGTCGGCACCGGTATCGGCTGCGGCATCGTCAGCCGGGGTGCAGTGCATCGCGGCGCCGACGGGGCGGCCGGTGACATTGGACATATCGGTATCGGCGACTCCGAGCACGTGGGATGTCGCTGCGGCAACGTTGGCTGCATCGAGGCGGTGGCCTCAGGGTCGGCGCTGGTTGCGGAGTTGACCGGGGCTGGGCTTGAGGCTCGCACCAGCAAGGACGTGGTGAGTCTCGTCCTTAAGGGCGATCCCGTCGCGGCCCGCAGCGTCCGAGTGGCGGCCACCCGGATCGGCGAAGTTATCGCGGCGCTGGTGAACTTCTACAACCCCTCCACCATCGTTGTCGGCGGTGCGTTGGCCCCGTTGCGTGACGACCTCCTGGCCGGGATCCGCGCGGTCGTGTACCGGCGCGCGACCCCGCTCGCCACCCGGGCACTCGCGATCGAGGCAAGCCGGCTGGGCGAGCGCGCCGGCGTCGTGGGCGCCATTCAACTGGCACATCAGCATGTCTTCTCACCCGGAGGCTTGCGGCACCTGCTGTCACCTGCGAAGGGATAAGCGCTCAGCGCCGGCCGGCCGCCCGGTCGAGTAGTCCGTGGGAGCGCAGCCGGGACAGCAGGCCATCGCCGTCGGGCGCCCGAAGCTCCGGCACGCGGGAGGCCGGCCGTCGGGCAGCCCAGGGCAGCTCCGACAGGGGCTCTGGGGTGCCATGCGTGAGCACCTGTTCGGTTGCCGACAACTCGCGGATGAGCAGCGCACGCACCCTTGCCGGCGCGGCCGCCGCCACCTCGGCGTACAGCTCCGGGTCGTGCTGACCGTCGTCACCGACCAGCATCCAGTGCAGCCGCGGCAACTCGGCGAGTAGCCGGGCAAGTTGAGTCCGCTTGTGTTCGCGACCGGAGCGGAACCAGCCGTCCGGGGTGGGGCCCCAGTCGGTCATCAGCAGCGGGCCGGGCGGGAAACCGTGCCGGGCCAGGAACTGCTCCAGGGCCGGGGCGACATTCCACGGTCCGGTGGACAGATAGGCCACGAACGCGTCCGGGTCCTGATCGAGCAAGCGGGTATACAGCGCGGCCATGCCCGGGACCGGGCGACGCGACGCCTCGCGGCGGACGAAGGTGTTCCAGAAGGCCAGGAGTGGCCTCGGCAGGGCCGTGATCATGACCGTGTCGTCGATGTCGCTGACCACGCCCAGCCACGCGTCCGCGGCCACCACCCGCAGCGGCGCCTCGGTCGCTGGGCTGCCCTGGGCGGAGAGCCGAGCGTGCGTCCAGCCCGGTGCCAGGTCGGCCTTGACGACTTCGTCGACGTACCCCCCGCGGGCACTTGTCACCTCATGGCAGACCCCGGCGACTTCGATCGTGACCGGCACCCCGGACACTTTCGCGGACACGAAGCGCCGCCACCCGCGGCCGTTTTCCACGTCGTGCCGGCGGGTGCCGGGCGGCGTCAGCAGCACCCGACCCAGGACGCGCACCCAGCCGTCGGTCCCGTAGCCGGTGAAGCCCACCACCCGGGGGCGCCAGCCGCGCCGGCACAGGAACCGGTTGATGACCGCGTACAGGCTGTCCTCGGCCCGGGCGGCTCGGTGCAGCCGGCGTGGCGCATCGACTGGCGGCATGGTCATGTCCTACCCCATCGGGCCGGCGGCTAGCTCTGCCCGGCGCTCCAGACCGACCAGGGCACGTTCCAGTCTCCCCAACCGTCCCATGAACGCATCCGCGACATGCCCGCACTCTGCGTCGTGACCACCACATCGCCGACGACGGAGAAGTTGTAGAACCACTTCGCGTCTGCGGTGTTGAGGTTGGTGCAGCCGTGCGACTGGTTGGACTGTCCGACCAGCGGGTTCCACGGCGCGGCGTGGACGAATTCACCCGAGTTGGTGACCCGTACGGACCAGGGCACCAGCACGTTGTAGGACCCGGGGCCGGTCGGCGGATCGGAGATCATCCGCTCCGGGTTGGTCTTGGCCTCGACCACCTTGACGCCGAAGAAGGTGCGGTGCCCGGCCTTGCCCAGCGACACGGGGATGACCCGGATCGGCCGCCCGTCGGAGGTCACGGTCATCCGCAGGGTGGTGGAATTGATCGTCGACACGTGGGACGCGCCGGTATGCATGACCAGCGTGAGGTTGTCGTCGACCACCAGCCCGGGGCCGGCGCTGATCCCCTTGAGCGGCGCGTCCATGGTGATCGTCGCGTGCGCCGCCCAGTAGAACGGCGGCCGGTAGTGCGCCTCGGTCGGGCTGAACCAGTACCACGCACCCGGCATGCTCGGCGGCACGCTGCTGATGTGGATGGCCTGCTGGATCGCGTGGGGGTCGCGAACCGGTCGGGTGAACCGCAGGATGATCGGCATTCCCACGCCGTACGTGGCGCCGTCGCCCTCGAAGATCGAAGCGTGGACGGGCGCGCCCTCGGCCGGCTTCGGAGTCGGCGACGCCGACGCGCTGGGGGACGCTGAAACAGCGCTAGGGGACGGCGTACCGGCCGCACCGGCCGGGCGCGGCTGGGCGGCCGCCGACGTGCAGCCGGCCAGCGCCAGGGCGCCGGCGGCAGCAGCCGCCAGAATCGGCGTCGGTCGTCGGTGCCGCCTCACGTACTCCCCCTCGGCAGTTCAGGGGCCGGAAAGAAGCCCGCAGATGATACCTAATCGTACGCGCCACACGCATCGGCCGGATTGGCCGTCAGCCGCCGGGCGTGACCGCAGCGCAGCCGTCCCGGCGGGGGTCGGCCGCGGCCTGCAGCTCGCCAGCAACGGTCCGCAGGGCCGCGCCGACACCGCCGAAGTACATCGAGGAACGTCGGTGGGACCGGGTCGGCCAGGGCAGCGCCGGCAGGCTCAGGTCCTCCTCGTGCTCCACCACCGGTTCAGCCGCGCTCAGGTTCACGTGCAGCCGGGGGAAGGCGATCGCGGTGTGCAGGTCCCGGCCGGCGCCGGCGAAACCCGCCAGCACCTGCCCGAGGGCGGTGGTGATCCTGTCGGCGCCCGGCGAGCCGATGGCCAGCACCGCGCCATCGGCTCCCCGGCCGACGGTGGGGGCCATGTTCGACGGCAGCCGCTCGCCCGGCGCCAGGGCGTGCGGCCCGCCCCGGTTCAGCTCCGGCTCGCCCAGGCAGTTGTTGAGCCACAGGCCGGTGCCCGGCGTCATGACCCCCGAGCCGTACCCGGCCGACGAGGTGATCGCGCACGCGCTGCCGGCGCCGTCGACCACCGAGACGTGGACGGTGGAGGGCGGCCCGGAGAGCGCCGCCAGGCCGCCCGCGCCGACGAGGTCGAGCAATCGCCGGCACGCGTCGACCCGATCCTCGGTCACGTCGAGATGCACGAGGCGGTAGCGCAGCACGGCCTCCTGGATCGCCACCAGCTCGGCCAGATCGACCGGCCGGCCGGCGCCGCCGCGCCGGCCACCGAGCAGCGTCAGCATGGCGGCCAGCACCACCCCGCCGATCGCCGGCGGTGGGTTGGTGCCGAACTCCCACGATCCGTAGCCCACCGCGAGGGCCGGGCGCTGCACCGGCCGGTAGCCGGCCAGATCCCGGGCCGTCAGCAGGCCGCCGTGCTCGGCCATGTCGGCGGTGATTTTCTCGGCCAGCTCGCCGGCGTACAGCGCGGCTGCACCCTCGTCCGCGATCAGCTGCAGGGAATCGGCCAGGTGCTCGATCCGCACGGTGGCGCCGGCCTCGAGCAGCCGGCCGTCGCTGTCGTGCAGCGCGGCCCAGCTGTCCGGGTGCCAGCCGTACACGGTGGTGTGCACCAGCCCCAGGTAGTACGCCGATGCCGCCCCGAGCGGGAAGCCTTCTCGGGCGGCCTCGACGGCCGGCGCCGCGACCTCGGCCCAGGGCACCGTGCCGTACGTGCGGTGCGCCAGGTCGAGGGCGGCCAGCGCACCCGGCGTGGCGACCGACCCGTGGCCGACGGTCATCGTCAGCCCCCCGCCGTACTCCGTCGTGACCTCGCGCATCCCGCGGCCGAACGCGCCGGCGGGAAGGCCTCGTCCGGGCATCTCGACGTTGCCGTCGATCGTCACCGGCGCCGAGCCGTCGGCCGGCGCCACGGTGACGAAGGCGCCACCGGCCGGCGAGCACACGCCCGGCTCGCACACGATGGCCACGAGCAGGGCGGCAACCGCGGCATCGACGGCGTTCCCGCCCGATTCGGCCAGCCGCAGGCCGGCCTGCACCGCTAGCCGATTGCTCGCGGCGATGGCGATCCTGGTGGTCACCGGAGCATCGTGACACGACCTGTGAGGATGGCCTGATGTCCCTCACTGACGTCGAGTTGACCCAGCGCCGAGCGCTGCGCCGGATGAAAACCGGATCCACCGGGCTGCTGCTGCTGGCGATCGTGGTGTACGCCGCCGCGACCCGCTGGCGGGCCTCCGGAGGGCCGGCGTGGGCCGGGTATCTTGCCGCCGCCGCCGAAGCGGGCACCATCGGTGGACTTGCCGACTGGTTCGCGGTGACCGCGCTCTTCCGCCATCCGCTGGGCCTGCCGATCCCGCACACCGCGATCCTGCCCAACCGCAAGGAGGAGCTCGGCCGGAGCCTGCAACGCTTCGTCGCGACGAACTTCCTCGCCGAGCCGGTGATCCGCGACAAGATCGCCCGATTCGGCATCACCGCCCGGTTGGGGGGATGGCTGGCCGAGCCGGCGCACGCCGCGCGGGTCGCCGACGAACTTGCCACGGTGATTCGGGGCGCGGTGGCCGTGCTGCGCGACGAGGACGTGCAGCGCCTGCTGGAGCACTTCGTACTGCGGCACCTTGCGGATCAGCCGCTGGGCCCACCCGCCGGCCGGTTGCTCGGCGCCTTCGTCGAGCAGCGATCCCACGAGCGGCTCATCGACCTGGCGCTGGACAAGGCCGGCGACTGGCTGGCCGAGAATCGCGAGTCGGTGATCCGGGTGGTCAGCGCGCAAGCGCCCGGGTGGACACCGCGTTTCATGGACCACCGGATCGCCGGCCGGGTCTACAACGAGCTCGTGCGCTTCGCGGCGGAGGTCCGAAGCGACCCGCGACACCAGTTGCGTCGAGCACTCGATGACTACCTGAACACCCTCGCCGACGACCTCGTGCACGATCCGGACACCATCGCCCGAGCGGAGCGGCTCAAGGCCCGGTTGCTCGAGCACCCGGAGTTCCGCCATGCGGTCGCGGCGTTGTGGAGTGCCGTGAAGCGCGTGGTCCTCGAGGCGGCGCACGACCCCGAGAGCGAGCTGCGCCGGCAGGCCGTCCAGGCCATTGCCGCGTTCGGCGTCCGGTTGCGCGACGACACCGCGCTGCAAGGCAAGATCGACCACTGGGTGGAGAACGCCGGCACCCACGTAATAACCACGTACCGGGACGACGTCACGGCCATCATCAGTGACACGGTGAACCGGTGGGACGCCAAGGAGACCGCCCGCAAGGTCGAGCTGCAGGTGGGACGCGACCTGCAGTTCATCCGGATCAACGGCACCGTCGTGGGAGCCCTCGCCGGGCTGGTGATCCATGCCCTGTCGGTGGCGTTCCTGTAGGAGCCCGGGAGGGTGGACCGGCTGGTTGCGTACGCTGAGCGGGCAGTAGTCGCGACTGCCGGTGAGAGGAAGACGACCCTGGACACCCATGCGCTGCTGGTCGAGCTGGAACCGGCTGCTACCGAGAACCTCGAGCGTCACCTCGCGACGGCGAAGGAATGGATGCCGCACGAGTACGTCCCCTGGAGTGATGGGCGCAACTTCGCTGATCTCGCCGGCGAGCCATGGTCGGTGGAGCAGTCGAGCCTCTCACCGATCGCTCGCACCGCACTCGAGGTCAACCTGCTCACCGAGGACAACCTGCCCGGTTACCACCGCGAGATCGAGCGGGCCTTCGGCCGGGACGGCGCCTGGGGCACCTGGGTGGACCGCTGGACAGCCGAGGAGGGCCGGCACGCCTTCTGCATCCGCGACTACCTGCTCGTGACTCGGGGGGTCGACCCGGTCGAGCTGGAACGCGCCCGCATGCAGACCATGCAGATCGGCTTCGACAGCGACCGCGAGTTGCTCAACGTCCTGGCCTACGTCTCCTTCCAGGAGCTCGCGACCCGCATCTCGCACCGCAACACCGGCAGCTACGCCGACGACCCGATCGTCGAGAAGTTGCTGGCCCGGGTCGCCATGGACGAGAACCTGCACATGATCTTCTACCGCAACCTGGTGACCGCAGCGTTGGAGGTCGCCCCGGACGAGACCATGCGCGCCGTCGCCGACGAGGTCATCGGGTTCGAGATGCCCGGCGCGATCATCCCGGGATTCACCCGCAAGGCGGTTCAGATCGCCAAGGCCGGCATCTACGACCTGCGCATCCATCACGACGAGGTGGTCATGCCGCTGATCCGCCAGTGGGGAGTCTTCGACCTGGCCGACCTCGGGCCGGTGGGGGAGCGGGCCCGCGAAGAACTGGCCGCGGCTCTGGCTGTCTTGGACGCGGCCGCGAGCCGGTTCGTCGAACAGCGTGCGGAGAACGAATCGCGGAGAGCCGCCCGCGCGGGTTCCTGATGGCCAGGTACACGTTTCGCTGCCCGATCCGCTGGTCGGACATGGACGCGTACGGACATGTCAACAACGTGCCCTTCCTCACCTACCTGGAGGAGGCGCGGATCGACATGCTCCAGGACCTGATCGCCCGGGCCCAGCAGGAGGACGGCCCGGCGGCCGCCGGCATCCTGGTCGCCAGCACCGCGATCGACTACAAGTCGCCGCTCGTGCACCGCAACAGCCCGGTGCCCATCGAGGTTTGGGTCACCCGAATCGGCGCCGCCCACTTCGACCTCGGCTACGAGGTCCGCGACGGCGACACCCTCTACGCACGCGCCTCGTCGCGGATGGTCACCTACGACTTCCGGACCAACCGTCCGCGGCGCCTCCGTCCACATGAGACGGAGTTCCTCCGCAGGTACGAGGAGCCGGATTCATAGTTTCAGCGCCACCGTCTTGGTCTGCGTGTACGCGACCATGGCCTCGTAGCCCTTCTCCCGGCCGTAGCCGGACTTCTTCATCCCGCCGAAGGGCAACTCGACCCCGCCGCCGGCGCCGTACGTGTTCAGGTAGATCTGGCCGGCCCGGATCTCCCGGGCCAGCCGGTGGGCCCGACTCACGTCCCGGGTCCACACGGCGGCGATCAGGCCGTACGGGGTGCCGTTGGCCAGCGCGACGGCTTCGTCCTCGTCGTCGAAGCCGGTCACCGCGAGCACCGGTCCGAAGACCTCCTCCTGGCCGATTCTGGCCGCCGCCGGCACGCCGTCGAGGAGCGTCGGCTGGAAGAAGAATCCGCGGTCGTTGCCCGGCGGCGTCGCGCCGCCGTACACGACCCGCACCGCCGGGTCGCCGGCCGCCTCGCCGACGAGGCCGGCGACCCGGTCCCGCTGCTTGGCCGAGATGAGCGGACCCAGGTCGGGGTCGTCTCGTCCCGGACCGATGGTGACCGCGGCGAACCGGTCGGCCAGCCGGGCCACCAGTTCCTCGTGCACCGGCCGCTGCGCCAACAACCTCGACCCGGCCGAGCACGTCTGGCCGGCGTTCTGCAGGATCGAGTTGACGATCACCGGGGTGGCGGCGTCGAGGTCGGCGTCCGCCCAGACGATGTTCGGTGACTTCCCGCCGAGTTCGAGCACCACCGGGATGTGGTTGGCGGCGGCGGCGCAGGCCACCTCCGAGCCGACCTCTGCCGAGCCGGTGAAGGACAGGTGGTCGATGCCCGGGCTGGCTGCCAGCGCGGCGCCGGCCTCGTGACCGTAGCCGGGCACCACGTTGAGGACGCCCGGCGGGAACCCGGCCTCCAGTGCCAGTGCGGCCAGCCGGATCGGGGTGAGCGGGGCGTCCTCGGCCGGCTTGAGCACGCAGCAGTTCCCGGCCGCGAGCGCCGGTGCCACGGTGCGGGAACCGATCTGGATCGGGTAGTTCCACGGCACGATGTGCCCGGTCACGCCGAACGGCTCGCGCAGCGTGTAGACGAGCAGATCACGCACCGCCGGCACCGTGTCGCCGTACATCGCTTCGACCGCGCCGGCGTAGAACTCGAAGTAGCGGGCCGCAACGTCGACGTCGGCCCGGGCCTGCCGCATCGGTTTGCCGGTGTCCCGGCTCTCCAAGTCGGCCAGCGCGTCGCGGTCCCGTCCGATCAATCCGGCCAGGCCGCGCAGCAGCCGGCCGCGCTCGGCCGGCGTGGTGTGCCGCCAGGTCGACTCGAAGGCGGCGCGGGCCGCATCCACGGCGCCGGCCACATCGGCCGCGGTGCCGCGCGGGATCTCGGCAAACGCCTCACCGGTAGCCGGATCGACGACGGCGATCCACTCCGCCGACCCGTGCTCCGTGCCGTTGCGGACCGCGGGGAACCGTTCGAGCATGGCTTAACCCCTCCTCGTCGGGCCGAGGTCAGCGACCCGGCTCACCTGGCCGCCGCCGCGGCCGGCCGGCGGTCGTCGGGGGCCGGCTCGTCCGGTGGACGGACGGCCGGCCGGCGGGCAGCGCGCTCGTGCCGGGCCAGCGCCACCACGGCGAGGCTGACCAGAGCCAGACCGGCCCACTGGGTGGCACTCAACGGGGCGTGCAGCACCAGGGTGCCCACCAGGGCGGCGGTGACCGGGAAGGCCAGCTCGGCGATAGTCGCCCGGGCGGCCGGCGTGGACCGCAGGCCGCGGTAGTAGATCAGCAGGGCGAGCAGGCCCGGAAGCAGGGCCAGAGCCACGATCGTCGGCCAGTCGGCCGCTGCCGGCAGCAGTGGCGCGCGCAGCGCCAGCGCCAGCACGACGCAGGCAGGCAGCCCGATCCAGAACCGCAACACGGTCACGTCCCGGTAGTCCAGCCGGGCCGTGACCACCCGGCCCAGCACGGTGCCGGCGGCCCACAACGCGGCGGCCGACACGGCCAGCAGGGCACCCCTGGCCGCCGAGATCTCCACGTGCAGCGGGTGCGGAAATGTCAGCAGCCAGCCGCCGGCAGCGGCCGCCGCGAAGAACACCCCGTAGCGCGGGGTCAGCCTCTCGCCCAGGACCAGCCGGGCGGCGAGCACGGCAAATACCGGCTGCAACTTCTGCAGGGCCAACGGGGTGATCGGGCCGGCGCTGGTGAAAGCGGCGGTGAACAGCACCGTGGCCGCGGCCGACGCGCCGGCGCCGATCACCAGCATGGCCAGCCATTCTGGCGCGCGCAGCGACCGGCGGGCGGCCCGCACGGCGTGCAGCACCAACGGGACGGTCACGAGCACCAGCACCACGTGCTCGGCCAGCACGATCGTCGCGGCGTCCAGCCGGTGGGCCAGCCCGAGCCGCAGGAGCGCGTCGGAGCCCCAGATGGCCGCGCCCAGAGCGACCAGCCAGGTGCCGTCCCGCCGCTGACCGCTCTGCCCGCTCATGCGCCCAGACAGTAGTCATCGGGCCGGTTACCCGCCGAGTCGGTGAGTCGCCCGCTCCGTTCGGGGCAGGATGGTCAGATGAGCGTCAGCAGCAAGCAGGCGCCGGCCGGCCGGCCGGGTCCGCTTGCTCGGCGCCCACGCTTCGTCGCCGCGCGTCGCTGGGCGCAGGACACTCTGCCCGGGCAGGCGTGGCAGCGCGGCAACGAGATCAACCTGGGAACCCAGAGCTTGGTGCTGGCGGCCCAGCAGATGTTGTGCACGGCGCCACTGCTGGTGGCCCTGTCGGCGCTCAGCCGGCGGGCCGGCGGCCATGAGCTGGGCGGGCTGCTGTCCCGCTATTTGGGCCTCTCGCCGGCGGCCACGCACGACGTCTCAGCCCTGTTCGGCAAGTCGGCGCGGGTCAGCGTCGTCGATCTCGTCATCGGCCTGATCCTGGCGGTGCTGTTCACGGCCGGCGTCGCCGCCGCGCAGCAGCGCGGGTTCGAGCTGATCTGGGGGCACACCATCGCCGGCCTCACGGCACGGCTGCGCCAACTGGCCTGGGTGGGCGGCCTGCTGGTTTACCTGTTCGTCGTCTTCTATGCCGGCCGGGCCGGTCATCGGGTGGGCCGTCGGATGCACGCCGGCCGGCCGGGTGGGCCGGCCGTGCAGCTGATCGTCTCGTTCCTGTTCTTCTGGTGGAGCCAACACTTGCTGCTCGGAGGACGCGTCCCGTGGCGCCGGCTGTTGCCCGGCGCTGCGTTCATGGCGATCGGGATGTCGTTGCTGGTGAGCTTCTCCGGATTGGTGATGTCCGGTCAGATCGTCCAGCAGGTCGACGACTACGGGCTGATCGGAGCGACCTTCGTGCTGGCGGTGTGGCTGGTAGTTCTCAGCGAGCTGCTGCTCGGAGGTGCGTTGCTGGGCGCGGTGTTCTCCGAGCGTAGGCATTCCCGCCGCGCGGAGTTAACGTAGGCGCGCACGATCACGTCGGGGCTGGGCCAGGAGGGCAGATGGCGAACTCACACGTCTCCGTGGGATCGGGCGAACACCACGTCATCGCGCTGCACGGCTGGTTCGGCTCGGCGAAAGGATGGGGGCCGCTGCCGGACTTCGTCGACGGGTCCCGGTTCACCTACGCCTTCATGGATCTGCGCGGCTACGGCGGCAGCCGCGACACCCCCGGCGAGTACACGACGGAAGAGGTGGCCGGCGACGCGGTCGCGCTGGCTGACGATCTCGGCTGGTCGGAGTTTTCGTTGATCGGGCATTCCATGAGCGGCAAGTTCGCCCAGCGCGTGCTGGTCGACTCGCCGGACCGGGTCCGCAAGGTCGTCGCGGTGAACCCGGTGCCGGCCAACGAAGTGCCCTTCGACGAGCAGGGTTGGGCGCTGTTCTCCGGCGCTGCTGACAGCTTGGACAACCGCAAGGGAATCATCGACTTCACGACGGGCAACCGGCTCACTCCGGTCTTCGTCGACCAGGTGGCCCAGCATTCGCTGGACAACTGCACGCGCGACGCGTTCGCCGCGTACCTGCAGGCCTGGGCCAAGACCGACTTCTCCGCCGAGGTCAACGGAAACGAGGCAGCGATCAAGGTCATCGTCGGCGAGCACGACCCCGCCCTCGGCGCCGCAACGATGGAGCAGACGCTGATGGCGTCCTATCCCAACGCCGAACTCGAGGTGCTGACCAACGCCGGTCACTACCCGATGTTCGAGACACCAGTGGCCCTGGTCACCAGCATCGAGGAGTTCCTGTCCCGCTGAGGGGTCTGCGTTGACCAGCGCGGCGGCCGGACGCCCCGACGCGGAGGTCGTCTTCGACCCGTCCACGTACGTCGAGGGCGTGCCGTACGACCTGCTGGCCCGGATGCGCCGGCAGCACGGGGTCGTCTGGGTGGAGGAGATACCGGTACTCGGCTGGCCGGCCGGCCCGGGCTTCTGGCTGGTCCTTCGCCACGCCGACGTCGAGTCGGTGCTCAACCAGCCCCAACTGTTCTCCTCCTGGCTGGGCGCTACGCAGATCCGTGACCCGGGAACGCCCGAGGCACTGGGCTATGTCCGCCAGATGATGCTGAACATGGACCCGCCCGATCACTCCCGCTTGCGCCGGCTGCTCGGCCGGTCCTTCACCCCCCGGGCCATCGGACGGCTCGAGGACCGGATCCGCGGCCATGCGCGAGCTGTCGTCGATCGGGTCGTGGGGTCGGCGGATGCGGGGGAGTGCGACTTCGCCCGGCAGGTAGCGGCCGACCTGCCGCTGCTCACCCTCGCGGACATCCTCGGCATGCCCGAGCAGGATCGCTACCTGCTCTACGACTGGTCCAACCGGGTGATCGGCTACCAGGACCCGGACTACGCGCTGTCGGCGGCCTTCGACCCGTCCTCGGGCACCGACATGGCCCGGGAAGCTGCCGCGCTGCGCCCCGCTCACGGGCCGGACGGCCGGCTGCCCGACCCCCGGACCCGCGAGGGAATGCCGGACCTCTACGCGTACGCGCACCTGCTCGCCGAGGCAAAGCGCCGGCGGCCCGGTGACGACGTGATGTCGATCCTGCTGGCCCAGGTCGACGATGCCGGCGGCCAGGTGTCGACCGCGGAGTTCGAGAACCTGTTCTGGCTTTTCGCGGTAGCCGGCAACGAGACGCTGCGCAACGGGATCCCCGGCGGGATGGTGGCGCTGCTCGAGCACCCCGAGGCGCAGGCCGCGCTGCGCGCTGACCTGTCGCTGATTCCGGCGGCGATCGAGGAGATGCTGCGCTGGTGGACCCCGGTGATGACGTTCCGCCGGACCGCCAGCGCGGCGTGCATGCTGGCCGGGGTGACTGTGGAGGCGGGAGCGAAGGTGGTGGTGTCCTTCAGCAGCGCCAACCGCGACGAGGCGGTCTTCGCCGAGCCCGACCGCTTTGACATCCGCCGGCAACCCAACCCGCACGTCGCCTTCGGCCACGGCGCGCACTTCTGCCTGGGCGCGCACCTGGCCAGAGTGCAGATGCGTGCCCTTTTCGCGGAGTTTCTGGCCCGAACCTCAGAGGTGGGTTACGCCGGCCCGCCGGCGCTGCTCCGGTCGAACTTCCAGCGCGGCGTCAAGCGACTGCCGGTCGCCTGGCGGGCCTCTGGTGCCGGGCACCCTGTTTACTGACGGGCACCCGGCAGGAGGCAGGCAGTGGCGAATCGGTACGACGCGGTGGTGGTCGGTGGCGGCCACAACGGCCTGGTGGCGGCGGCCTACCTGGCCCGGGCCGGCCTGCGAACCGTGGTCGTGGAGGCCCGCCCGGTTGTCGGCGGGGCAGCGGTCACCGAGCAGCCGTTCGGGCCGGACTACCACGTCACCTCACTGTCCTACGTGGTCAGCCTGCTCCCGCCGTCGTTGGTGCGTGAGCTCGACCTGGTCCGGCACGGCTACCTCGTCTACCCGCAGGGGCCCTACTTCGCACCGCTGACCGATGGGCGCTACCTCGCGCTGCCCAAGAACCGGCAGCGCCGGCACGAACAGGTCGCGAAATTCTCTGACAAGGATGCCGACGCGATCGAGGCGTGGGACGCGTGGCTGGACGACCTGGCGGCGGTCCTCGGCCCGCTGCTGACGGCGGTGCCGCCCCGGCTGGGCTCGCGCCGACCTGGTGATCTGATCGCCCAGGCCAGGCTGCTGACGAGCCTGCGCGGCCTGGATCCGCGACGCGCAGTCGAGGCGACCCGGCTGTTCACGATGAGCATTGCCGACCTGCTCGACGACTTCTTCACCTCGCCGGTCGTCCAGGGTGTTCTGTCGGTCAGCGGGGTGATCGGCACCTGGGCCGGCCCGCGGTCGGCCGGGACCGCGTACGTCATGGCACACCACCACATCGGCGACCTCGGCGACGGCGCCGTCGGGGCGTGGGGCTTTCCGCGCGGTGGGATGGGCGGCGTCACGCAGGCGATCGCCGCAGCGGCTGGCAGTTTCGGTGCCGAGGTGCGCACGTCGGCACCGGTGGCCCGGATCACCATCCGCGCCGGCCGGGCCACCGGTGTCGTCCTCGACAGCGGCGAGGAGATTCCCGCCGACGTCGTGGTGACCACCGCACATCCGGCCATCTCGTTCCTGCAGTTGCTGGAACGCCGCGACCTGCCGGCCGACTTCGTCGCCGACATCGAGCGGTGGCGGACCCGCAGCGGCACGGTCAAGGTCAACCTCGCGCTGGACCGGCTGCCGGACTTCACCGCGAAACCCGGCCACGACCCGCAGGTGCACGGCGGCACGATCGTGCTGGCCGAGTCACTCGATGACGTCGAGGGCGCTTTCCAGGATGCCGTCGCCGGCCGGGCGTCCGCCGTGCCCTTCGCCGACGTGTGCATCCCGTCAGTGTTCGACGACTCGCTTGCCCCGCCGGGCAAGCACGTGATGTCCATGTTCACCCAGTGGGTGCCGCACGAGTGGTCGCAGGCGCCGCATACGGCCGACCTGGACGCGCACGCCGACCGCGTCGTGGCCCGGATGGAGGCCGTCGCCCCCGGTTTCACCGACTCGATCCTGCACCGGCAGGTGATCGGGCCATACCAGATGGAGCACGAGTACGGCCTCGTCGGCGGCAACATCTTCCACGGCGAGCTCTCGGCCGCGCAGATGTTCCACGCCCGGCCCGCAGCCGGCTACGCCGATCTGCGGACGCCCATCCGCGGCCTGTATCAGGCCGGCTCGGCCACCCACGGGGGCGGCGGTGTCACCGGCATCCCCGGCCGCAACGTGGTGCGCCGGATCCTGCGC
>JALZAK010000048.1 GCA_030948385.1 Actinomycetota bacterium | reverse complement strand
CTCTCCGGGCGGGGGGGTCTTGCCGTCGTGGACGACCTCCCACTTGAACATCGACATTCTCGGCTCCTCTCGAAGAGACACACCGCACCGGTGACGTCCCGAGACCGCACAACTTAGTGGCGCCCATTCCATCGCCTCACCGGCGAGAGATGCCGAAGGAGCGCCGTACTCACTGGCAACGGTTGGGCACGGCCATCAGCTCTGCACACCGAGGACCAGCCAACGCCCGCCGCGGACGCGGACGAGCATGCCGACCGTCCGGATGAGCACGAACGCGGTCAGGCCGGCCCAGACCCCGCCGATCCCCCAGTGCCAGTGCAGCGCGGCGAGGTTCAGCGGCACGAACCCGACCAGCGCCGCGACCACGGTGATCGTGCGCAGGTAGCCGACATCGCCGGCACCGATCAGGACGCCGTCGAGGGCGAAGACCAGTCCCGCCGCGGGCAGCATCGCGACGAACCACGGCCACAGCAGATGCGTCTGGTGCTGGACCGTCAGCGAGGACGTGAACACCTTGGGCAACAGCAGCCACAAGGCCCCGTAGAACGCGCCGAAGCCGACTCCGGCGTACCCGCCCCAACGGGCGACCAGCCAGGTCGTCGTACGAGCCGCCTCGGCGTCCTCGCCACCCAACGCGGCCCCGACCAGCGACTGAGCAGCGATCGCGAACGAGTCCAGCAATAGCGCGGTGAACTCCCACAGCTGCAAGCCGATCTGGTGTGCGGCGATCTCGGCCGTGCCCATCCGGGCAGCGACGCCCGCAGCAGAGAGGAACGCCGCCTGGAACGCAGCCGCGCGGATGACCAGGTCCCGCCCGACCCTGGACTGCGCCCGGATGACCACGCGGTCGGGTCGCAAACTGGCCGCCTCCCGGTGCAACGCGCGCAGAAAGAGCGCGGCGCCGAGCGCCTGGGCTGCCACATTCGCGATGGCCGAGCCGTTCAGGCCGAGCCCGAATCCGTAGACCAGTACGGGTGAGCCGATGGCGGACAGGGCGTTGGCCGCCACCACGATCACTACCGGTCCACGGGTGCGTTGCACGCCGCGCATCCAGCCGTTCCCCGCGAGCACCAGCAGTACGCCGGGCAGACCGATCACCGCGATCCGGAACCAGCCCTCCGCCGCCCGCTGCACACCCCCGTCCCCGCCGAGCAGGTGGGTCAGCGGCCCGGCGAACACCTCGCCGAGGACGGCCGCCAGGATCCCGACGCACAGCGCGATCCAGGACGCCTGGACACCCTCGTTGACCGCGTCCTGGGTGCGGCCGGCGCCGTGCCAGCGAGCCGCCCGGCCGGTGGTGCCGTACTCGACGAACGTGCCGACGGTGGTCAGCAGGCCCATCAGCGCAGCGCCGATGCCGAGCCCACCCAGTGCGGTCGCGCCGAGGTGCCCGACCACCGCGGTGTCGACGAGCAGGTAAAGCGGCTCGGCGGCCAGCACCAGGAACGCCGAGGCCGACAGCGCCAGCAGCCTCCGGACTGCCACCGAGCGGTCCGGAACGGCGGTCATGGGTGCAACGTAGTCAGTTGGTCAGGTCTGGCGGAGCCTGGCCGTTCTCGGTTGCCGGCCACTGTCCCTGAGATCAGCTCAACGTCACCAGGGCCCGCCCGAGCCGTGGGTCAGTTCCCGCCGAGCCGCGGCCGAAGGCAAACGAGTCGCGGTTCGGCGGGAAACGAGTCGCGGTTCGGCAAGACTCAGCCGGTGATCTCCAGAACCTTCAGCGCCACCGCGACATCGAGCCGCAGGTGCGGGTCGCTGCCGAGCGGGCCGAGGATCCGCTCCAGCTTGCTGACCCGGTAGCGCATCGTGTTGTAGTGGAAGAACTGGGTGCGCGCGGCCTCGGCGACGTTGAAGTTCGTGTCCAGCAGCACCTGTAGCGTCTCGCGGAGGTCCGCGGAGGCGGGGCTCTGGCCGGCCAGCTCGCCGAGCACGTCGTGGGCGAATGCCCGCAGCTCGGCCGGATCGGGCACGAGTGCGATCAGCCGGTGCAGGCCGAGCCGGTCGAACCAGGTGGTGGTGGCCGGTCCGCGAATCCGGCGGCCGACCTCCAGCGCCCGCCGTGCCTGGGCGTACGCCTCGGGCAGGTACGACGGGTCGGTCACCACCCGGCTCACCCCGACCGAGAACGACCTCCGGCCGCCCCCTCGGTCCCCGGCGACCGCATGCACCACCCGGCGCACGACGGACTCGGCATCGGCGGGGCCCAGGGCGACCGGCAGCAGCGTCACCACCTCGGAGGAGAAGTCCACACTCGGCGTGCCGGCATCGACACCCACGGACACCTGCAGCCAGGCGGCGGAGAACCTCTCCTGCCAGTGCCGCCGGACCCGTTCGGTTGCGGGCTCCTCCTGCGCGGACGGCGGGTCGATCTCGGCGGCCAGCACCACGAGCGGCCGGACGAGCTGCCAGCCGAAGCCGGCGGCATGCTCGGCGACGTACGCCTGGTCGCCGGCCCGGCCCAGGAACACGTCGCGAAGGA
>JALZAK010000046.1 GCA_030948385.1 Actinomycetota bacterium | reverse complement strand
GGCCGGCGCCGCGGCGCGGGCAGAGCGGCGAACCCCGCGGGCCCACTGGTCGAGCTCGGCCGCCTGCAACAGCAGGTCGCGCCGGGTGATCTGGCCGCGCCGGCGGCCCGGCAGCCGCGACGACGCGGTGCCGATGCCGTACAGGCTGTCGAATCCGCCGGCCACCACCAACCGCTCGACGATCGGGCGGGACACTGCGGCGCGGTGCCAGAAGTCGGCAAGGGAGTGGTAGGGACGGCCGGCGACGATCCGGGCGATCTCGGCCGCGCAGATGCCTTTGACGTCGGCCAGCGACAGCCGGATGCCGTACTCCCTGGCGTCGGGCAGGCCGGCGGCCTGCGGGGCGCTCCGGGGTGGCTGGCCGAGGATCTCCGGCGGCGGCTCGTCGAAACGCCCGACCCGCTCCACCCGGTAGGTCTCGGCGGAGAGGTTGACGTCGAGGCCGAGCACGGCGATGCCGAACTGGCGCGCGTCGTCGAGGATCAGCCGCTTGGGATACATCCCCGGGTCGTGGGTCAGCACGCCGGCCAGGAACGCGGCCGGATGGTGGGCCTTGAGCCAGGCCGACTGGTAGGTCGGCAGGGCGAAGGCTGCTGCATGGGCCTTGCAGAAGCCGAAGGAGGCAAACGCACGCAGCACCTCCCAGGCCCGCTCGACGACCGGCACGTCGTAGCCGCGAGCCAGCGCAGCCGGGCGGAACCAGATCCGTACGTCCTCCTGGCCGGCCGACTCACCCAGTGCGCGACGCGCCTCGTCGGCCTCGGCCAGCGAGCAGCCGGTCAGCACCGAGATGATCTCGAGCACCTGCTCGTGGAAGACGACCACGCCACCGGTCTGCTCGAGGGCCGGCCGCAGGTCGTCGTGCAGGTAACGGGACGGCGCCCAGCCTTGGCGTGCCTCGAGGAACGGCGTGACCATGTCGCTCTTGACCGGGCCGGGCCGGAACAGCGAGATGTCGACGATGAGATCCTCGAACGTCTCGGGCCCGAACTTGCCGATCAGCTCCCGCTGTCCGGGTGATTCGATCTGGAAGCACCCCAGGGTGCGGGTGGATTGCACGAGGGCGAACGTCGCGGGATCGTCGCGCGGGATCGCGTCGATGTCGACTGCCATCCCGTCGACCCGGGCCACCTCGTCGATCGCGTGTGCCATCGCCGACTGCATCCGGATGCCGAGCAGGTCGAGCTTGAGCAGGCCGAGCTCCTCGACGTCGTCCTTGTCGAACTGGCTCATCGGGAAACCCAGGTAGCTCGCCTCCACCGGAGTGCGGTCGAGCAGCGTCGCGTCGGAGAGCAGCACCCCGCAGGGATGCAGGGCGATGTGCCGGGGCAACCCGTCGAGCCGCTCGGCCAGCTCGAACAGCAGCGACAGCCGGGCCTCGCCCAGCCCGCTGGCGCGCAGCTCGGGCAGGTCGTGCAGGGCCTGGCGCAACTGGCTGGCCCGGATATGCGGGAACGCCTTTGCCACCGCGTCGATCTCGCCAGGTGGCAGGCCGAGCGCCGCACCGACGTCCCGGACGGCATGCCGGACGCGGTAAGTGTCCATCATGGACACACATGCACATCGGTCCGCCCCGAACCGCGCGAACACCGCTTCGTAGACCTCGGTACGCCGGGCGGACTCCACGTCGATGTCGATGTCGGGCAGCGCCTGCCGCAGCGGTGAGAGGAAGCGCTCCATCAACAGGCGGTAGCGGATCGGGTCGACATCGGAGATGCCCAGCAGGTACGTGACCAGGCTGCCGGCGCCGGACCCGCGAGCGGCGCAGCGCACCCCCATCGAACGGATCAGATCGGCGACGTCGGCGACGGTGAGGAAGTACGACGGGTAGCCGAGCCGGTCGATGATGTCGAACTCGTGGGCAAGCCGCTCGCGGACCTCGGCGGTGACGGCCATGGCCCGCCGGCCCAGGCCGGCGTCACACCGCTCGCGCAGCACCGCGCCGGCCGCTGTCCCAGGCACGGCAAGCTCCGGGAAGTGCACCTCACCGATACCCAGATCGGTCCGGGGATCGACCGCGCACCGCTCCGCGACGTGGCGGGTGCCGGCCAGCAACCGCCGGGCCGAGTCGCGGTCCGGGCCGCACAGCTCGTCGGCCACCTCCGCCATCTCCTTGCCGGACTTGAGGTAACCCTCGGCATTGCGGCGGTCGACCGTGCGGGCGCTGAGGGGAACCAGCCGGCGGGCGGCGTCGAGCACGTCGGCGACCGGTGCGTCGCGGCGGTCGGCGTATCGCACCGCGTTCGTCAGCACCGCCGGCAGGTCGACCTCGGCGGCGAAGGAGAGCAGCGTGGTGGCCCGGCCGGTGTCACCTCGAGCCCGGTGCGCGACCACCTCGATGAGGAGGTTGCCCGCCGGTATGGCCGCCCGCCACGGGTCGAGGGCGGCCCGGGCCAGATCCGGCCGGCGGCCGGCCGTCGCGCGACCGATCTCGGAAGCCGGCCCGAGCAGGACGATCAGGCCGCTCGCATGAGCAGCGATCAGGTCGAGCGAGGTGATCGGCCGGCTTCGCTCCCCCGCCAGGTGGGTGGCACTGATCAGCCGGCACAACGACGCCCACCCGCTGCCGTCCCGAGCGAGCAGGGTGACCCGGGGCAGCCGGGGGTCGACCTCGGCGCCCCCACGGGCCGGCGTCCGCC
>JALZAK010000022.1 GCA_030948385.1 Actinomycetota bacterium | reverse complement strand
GGCGCCGGCGCCGGCGCCGGTCAGCACCGCCGGGGTGCCGTTCACCCGGTGCACGGTGACCCCCCGGGCTTGCAACAAGGCGGCCAGCGCATGACTGCCTCGGGGCCCGACGCTGCTCGGATCCAGGGCGTTGCGGTTGTACCGGCTGCCGTAGACCGCTAATACGGTCGCGCCGACGAGTACCAGGACGGCCACGAGGACCGGCAGGCGGGCCAGCCGCCAGACCGCGGCCGCCGGCAGTCCGCTAGCCGCTGTGCCGGCGTCTCCGTCGGTTGGCAGGTCCGCCGGGCGCGGTGGGGCGGAGACGCTCACCTCGAGGTCACCGAAGCGACCGGCGATGCGTCCCTGCTCGGGCGGGCGGCATGCACCTGCCGGTCGATCAGCCGCAGGTCGGAAACCATTGCGGCGGTCGCCGGCCGTCCGCCGTACCAGACATCGTCGAACATCCGGGCGGCGCGCTGCAGGTCGGTCGCGGAGTCGGGCAGCACCCGGCCGGCTTCGTACGCGACCTCATCGGCGGTGCGCCCGAGCCGCGGCTCCAGGACGGCCCGGTCCTCGAGGTCGCGAACGATGGCGCGCAGAAACTCCCGGACCGCCTCCGGATACCGGCCGGCGGCGGCGTGCTCGTCGGCCCGGAGGCGGTGCTCGGTGGGGCTCAATGCGGCGGCGAAGCCGGCGAACGGGTCGCCGGCGCGACCGCCCCGGCCGAGCGGGCCGGTCTTTACCCGCACCACGACGATGACCGCGACCAGGACCACGACGACCGCGAGAATCCCCCACAGGCCGCCTGGTGCTGCCTGGCTGAGTCGATCGATGTTGGAATTCAGGAAGGTGCTCAGCCGGTCCAGCGCCTGCTCCAGCAGGCTCGGACGGGCCGCTTGGTAGATCCCCTTGGACAGCTCCTCCCGGGCCGCGTCCCGAGCACCGGCACGAGTGATCGGCTCCAGGACGAGCAGCAACATGGTCAGCCCCACCCGGGCACGGATGCTCCCGGCCGCTGGGTGCGCGCCGCGTCCCGCAAGGCGATGTCGAGGCCCTCGCCACGCATCCGGCGGTCGACGTAGAGCAGGCCGACGACGGCGGCGAGGAACGGCTGGACGATGGCGCCGGCGATGATCCCGCCGATCCCGACCACGATGAGAAATGTCAGCCACCGGCCGCTGCTCGGCTCGCTCTGCAGGCCGCCGGAGAGGATCACGCCGACCCCGACGAGTGCGAACGGCACGGCGATGATGCTGCTGATGATCTGGGCCAGCACGGTGCCCAGCGCGCGGATTCCCCAGACCCGCCAGAAATCGCGCCGGACCAGCCGCCACGAGCGGCGCAGCCCCTGCAGTGGCCCCAGGCGTTCCAGCGTGATCGCCGGCGTGGTCAGGGCGAGCATCCCCCAGAGGTAGGCGCTCGGGGCCAGCATCACCAGCCCGGTGATGACGCCCACTGCGATGCCCCACCCGACCGAGCCGGCCAGCACCCCGACCAGGACTCCTGCTGCGATCGCGAGAACAAACCCGAGCCAGGGCAGCAGGCCGGCCAGCAGCGAGCCGCCGAGCAGCGCCCAGAAGCGCGGCCGCACCCGAGCCCATACCCCGGCCAGGCCGACCGGCCGGCCCAGCACCGAATCGCCCACCACGATCATCAGGACACCGGTCAGGATCGCGCCCAAGACCGTCCCGATCACGAAGTTCGCACTGGACAAAGCCAGCCCCGACGTCGAGGAAAACTGGGTGAGGCCGCTCGTCGCGCCACCGCCGATGCCGGCGCCCGGATTGAACGCGCCACGCAGAGGGCCGGTGGTCGCCTGCGCGACCAGCGACAGCACCTGCTGCACGGTGACCACCGTGGCCGCGAGCCCGATGGTGAGCCGCGGGTGGCTGCGCACGGTGGTCAGCGCCCCGTCCAGGACTTCCCCGACGCCCAGCGGGCGCAGCGGGATGATCCCGGGCTTGGGGTCCGGCGCAGGTCCGCCGTAGGGACCGAACGGAGCCGGGCCGTACGAACCTGGGCCGTACGAACCTGGGCCGTACGAACCTGGCGCGGCATACCCGCCGGGTGCTGCGTAACCGCCGGCCGGCGGGGGGTATGCCGGCGGCGGCCCGGGAGGCGGCGTCGCCGGCGGCGGCCCGGGATCGGGGGGGCGGCTCGGCTCCCCCCACGCGGGATTCGCCCAGCCCCGACCGGGCTCCTCGGTCATGCTCGCCCCCGTCCCGGGTGATGACAGCACCGCCATCGTGCCAGGTTGGCGCGACCCGCCGGGTACGGGTGCGACGATGGAGGCATGCGAGGTCGCGTACTGGTCGTCGATGACGACGCGGCACTGGCGGAGATGCTCGGCATCGTGTTGCGCAGCGAGGGGTTCTCCGCATTCCACGCCGCCGACGGTGAGGCGGCGCTGGCCGCGTTCCGGGAGACCAAGCCGGATGTAGTTCTCCTCGACCTCATGTTGCCGGGAATGAGTGGGCTCGAAGTCTGCCGCGCGATCCGCGCCGAGTCCGGGGTGCCGATCGTGATGCTCACCGCCAAGAGCGACACGATCGACATCGTGCTCGGACTCGAATCCGGCGCCGACGACTACGTGGTGAAGCCGTTCAAGCCCAAGGAGCTGGTCGCCCGGGTGCGGGCCAGACTGCGCCGCACCGACGACGGCCTCCCCGAAGCGCTGGCCATCGGCGACGTGCAGATCGACGTGCCCGGGCACAAGGTGGTTCGCGACGGCGAGCAGATCGCCCTGACGCCGTTGGAATTCGACCTGCTGGTAGCCCTGGCCCGCAAGCCTCGGCAGGTGTTCACCCGCGAGGTGCTGCTCGAGCAGGTCTGGGGTTACCGGCACGCGGCTGATACCCGGCTGGTCAACGTGCACGTCCAGCGCCTGCGGGCAAAGGTGGAGCGCGATCCGGAGCATCCCGAAGTGGTGCTCACCGTGCGCGGCGTCGGCTACAAGGCCGGCCCTCCGTAGGCCAACTCGGACTGACCGTGACCCGGCCCATCACCCGCATCCGACGAGGCGTCCGCCGGCTTGATCGGTATGTCGTCGGCCGCTGGCGGCGCTCCCTGCAGTTACGGGTCGTGGGCACGACGCTGCTCGCCTCGGGCATCGTGGTGGTGCTGCTCGGTCTTGTCCTGCTCAACCAGATCGCCGGCGGCCTGCTCGGCTCGCAGCGCAAGGCCGCGATCGCCGAGACGACCGCCGGGCTGCAGTACGCGCAAAGCCAGCTTTCCGCGATCGGGGGGGCGGAGGACCCGGCGCTGCAGCAGACGCTGCTCGACATCGGCCGTTTCCTGTCCAACCGGGGCGGCGCCGGCGGCCTGTACAACGTGGTCATCCAGCCCACCAGTGGCGACCTGGAGCGGGTCGGGCCGGCCGACGTGGACATCAGCATTCCGAGCGGCCTGCGGGACCTGGTGAAACGCCGTGGGGAGCAGGGCTACGTGTACGCGCTCGAGCCGACGGCGGACGGCGGGCGGGTGCCGGCGCTGGTCGTCGGCGCACCGGTGTTCACCGGCGCCGGCCTGTTCGAGCTCTACTACGTCTTTCCGCTGCAGACCGAAGCCGAGACCATCCAACTGGTCAAGCAGACCCTGGCCACCGCTGGACTGGTCCTGGTCGTGCTGCTCGCCGGAATCGCGGCACTGGTCACCCGGCAGGCGGTCACCCCGGTGCGGATCGCCGCCCGGACCGCCGAGCGGCTGGCCGCAGGTCTGCTGGAGGAGCGAATGGCCGTCCGCGGGGAGGACGACCTGGCCCGGCTGGCCACCTCCTTCAATGACATGGCAGCCAGCTTGCAACGTCAGATCGCCCAGCTGGAGGAACTGTCCCGATTGCAGCGGCGGTTCACCAGCGACGTCTCCCACGAGTTGCGCACCCCACTGACCACGGTGCGCATGGCGGCCGACGTGCTGCATGCGGCCCGGGCCGACTTCGCCCCGGAGGTCGCGCGCAGCGCCGAGCTGCTGCAGGACGAGGTGGATCGATTCGAGTCACTCCTGACCGACCTGCTGGAGATCAGCCGGTACGACGCCGGGTTCGCGGTGCTCGAGCCGGAGCCGACCGATGTCGGCGCGCTGGCCGGACGGGTGGTGGACGCGCTGCGCCCGGTGGCAGCGCACTGCGGCAGCGAGCTCGCCGTCCGGCCGCCGGCCAGCCGGGTCGTGGCCGAGGTGGATCCGCGCCGGGTGGAGCGGGTGCTGCGCAACCTGATCGGCAACGCACTCGAGCACGGCGAGGGTCGCCCGGTCGAGCTGACCATCGCCGGCGACGCCGAAGCGGTCGCGGTCACCGTCCGCGATTACGGGCTGGGACTGCGGGCCGGCGAACACTCGCTGGTGTTCAACCGGTTCTGGCGGGCCGACCCCTCACGCGCCCGGCAGAGCGGCGGCACCGGACTCGGCCTGTCGATCAGCCGTGAGGATGCCCGGCTGCATGGGGGCTGGTTGCAGGCGTGGGGGGCGCCCGGCCGGGGTGCGCAGTTCCGGCTGACTTTGCCGCTGCGGCATGGTGCCGCGTTGACCGGCTCACCGCTACCGCTCGAGCCGATCGGCGACGAGCCCCGCGAAACGGCCTCGACCGGCGGCGGACGTGGGTAGCCGGCGGCGCGCCGGCGCAGTCGCCGGCGCGCTCCTCCTCGCCGGCAGCCTCCTCGCCGGCTGCGCGAACATCCCGACCGGTGGCCGGCCAGTGGCCGTACGCAATGTGCCGCCGGGTGCAGTCGGCGACGAGCCGGACGTGCGGCAGGAGCCGCGCGAGCCGGGCACCGGCGACAGCCCGGACCGGGTAGTTCGCGGTTTTCTTGCCGCCGCCAAGAGTGCGACCGAGGGGCATGCGATCGCCCGGGCCTACCTGACCCTGACGGCGCTGGACGGGTGGAAGGACTCGGCCGGCACCCGGATCATCAGTCTGGACAACTTGCGGGTAGAGCCGTCCGGCGCCCCTGGGCGCGTCCAGGTCCTCCTGACCGGGCGGTACCAGGCGCGGATCGCCGACGACGGCGCCTACGTCCCCGACGACAGCGCGCTGCGGGTTACCTACGAGCTCCGTCAGGTCGCCGGCGAGTGGCGGATCGACAACCCCCCGCCGGGCGTGCTGCTGCCGGCCGACGACTTCCAGCAGGTCTACAAGGCTGTCGATCTGTACTTCATCAGCCCGGACGGCCAGACCGTGGTGCCGGACCGGCGGTACTTCGACGTGAAGCAAGGCGTGCTGGCCACCCGGATGACGAACCGGCTGCTGGCCGGGCCCTCGGACTGGCTCTCGGCCGGCGTGCGCACCGCATTCCCGGCCGGCACCCGGCTGCGGTCCAACGTCGTGCTGGTCGGCGACGTTCTCTTGGTCGACCTGAGTTCGGAGGTACTGGCCGCATCGCATTCCGACCAGGTCGCCCTCGCCGCCCAGCTGGTCTGGACCCTGACCAAGCGCTTCGCGGTCCGTGGGGTGCAACTGCTCGCCGATGGGCGCCCGCTGCGCCTGCTGGGCGCGAACGGTGTCCTGGACCGGCAGGCCTACTCCTCCTATGACCCGCGGGTGCTGACCACACGCGTTCCCGGCTACTTCCTGGCGGCGGGGTCGTTGCGCTCGACCGGCGATCAGCCGGTGACCGGGCCGGCCGCGGCGCCCCATGCCGGCCTGACCTCGGTGGCCGTCTCGGCTGATCTGGGCCGGCTGGCCGCGATCCAGGCCGGTCCGGCCGGCGCCCGGCTCCTGCTGGGGCCCCTCGGCGGCCCGCTCGTGCCGCGGTATGCCGGCGCCGCGCTGAGCCGGCCGGCCTGGGAGACCGGCGCGGGTGCGGTGTACGTGGTGGTCGGCCGGCGCGCGGTGTGGCGGGTACCCGTCGCCGGCGCCGCACAGCAGGTCCGTGTCCCCGGCCTGGAGCGACTGGGACCCCCGTCGAGCATCGCGCTGTCCCGCGATGGTGTCCGGGTCGCCCTCATCGCCGGGCCGCCCGCCGGCGGGCGGCTGTACGTCGGGGTTCTCACCCGGGCCGGTCGCGACGTCTCCATCGGCAAGCTCCAGCAGGTCGCGCCACAGGTGACCCAGGTGGCCGACGTTGCCTGGGCGAGCGAGGGGGAGATGCTGGTCCTTGGCCGGCGGGATGCCGGCCCGGTCACGCCGTACCTGGTCGACGTCGACGGCGCGACCGTGACCGAGCGGCCGACCGCCGGGCTGCCGGCCGACCGGCGGGCACTTGCCGCCGCACCCGACGAGGTCGACCTGGTCCAGGCCGATGCCCGGATCTGGCGGCGGTCGGGGTCGACCTGGCTGCCGGTCCGGGGCGGCGACCCGGGCAGCGCGCCGGTCTACCCGGGCTGACCGTTGCCGTCCACAGCCCGGGGGATCTGCCTTGCCGGCGGCCACCAGCCGCCCCCAGCCTGGGCAGCGTGGCCGCTCGCACTCTGCTGGACCTGGTCCTGCCCATCTACTGTGCCGGGTGCGCCACCCCCTCGACGTCGCTCTGTCCGCGCTGCGTCAGGTCGTTGGCCGGGGCGGCCTGGCCCGCCGTCCCGCAACCGCGGCCGGCAGGTTTCCCGGCCTGCTGGGCGGTAGCCCCCTACGACGGGCCGGTCCGAGCAGCCGTGATCGCGTACAAAGAGCGCGGCCGGCGCGACCTGCTGCCCCCGCTGGGGTCCGCACTGGCGACGGTGGTCCGGGCCGGCGTCGCCGGCCCGGTGCTGCTGATCCCGGTCCCCTCCTCACCCGCGGCGCTCCGGGCCCGCGGCACCGACACCACGGCCCGGC